>NZ_SCMZ01000002.1:0-229362 GCF_005503285.1 Sphingomonas sp. 2SG | reverse complement strand
CCCCGGATGCTCCCCACCCCGCGCATCTTCCGCAGCCGCTGGGCGGCGCTGCTCTGGGCCGGGGGGATCGTCTGGGCGGCGGTCGATTATGCCGGCTCGGCATCGGACAGCACCGACGGCAACGCCGCGATCACCGACGCGTCGGGAGACCTCGCCAATGCCGCCGACCTCGCCACCGTCGCCAACCTCATCGGCGAGTGAGTCGCGCGCGCCGCCGCGCCACAATAGGATCGCGATCTCCCGGCCTCCGTCCGTAACGCCGCCAAGCCGTTGAACGGACGCCGGTCCTCCCACCGCGCCGATCCGCGCTGTCCTACACGCATCGCCGCCGGCTAGGCTTCCGTCCTCGCCGCTCGTCAACGACGGGCGACGCGACGCTCTTTGCCATGGGTTCAGAAATCGAAACGATGGAAGGCGATCGTTTCCATTAAGGTGTCCATCTTGTCCACGTTCAGCGTCCAACCGCCTGACCGGACACGATATGCCGTCCAACAGCCTCAGCGGCTGCGGCGGGTCGGCGCGTGGAAGTCGGCGGGCTTGTCGGCCACCCAGGCGACGAAGCGCGCGATCCCCGGATGCGCGGCGAGCGCCACCGGATCGGCATAGGTCCGCGCCAGCTCGGCATTGGGGATCAGCGCATGGACGGTGCGGTGACAGATCGGATGGACCGCGGCGGTGACGCGCCCGCCTTCGGATTTGGGGACGAGGTGATGCCATTCCACCTTCACGCCCAGCGCCCGCCCGCAGATCGGGCAGGGCGGCGGCGGCGCCTCGCGCGCGGCCCGCGCCTCGGCCTCCGCCAGCCCCGCCCTGCGCTTCACCCGTCCGACCATGCTGCCGATATAGGCAGCGGCCGAGCGGCAACCACCGGCGCCACAACGAAAAAGGGCGGGCCTGCCGTAGCAGACCCGCCCCGTTCGAACCGTTCGTGTGAACGATTAGAAGTGTGCGACCACACCCGCCATCGGGCGGAAGCTGTGCGCGTCGTCGAAGGTCGAAACCTCCATACGCAGGCGCAGACCCGAATTGCCGGTCAGGCCGCCGAGGCCGATATCCTTCGGGCCGACTTCGGCGCCGATGCCATAGACGGTCGCGTGATAGTCGCGGTTCAGGTCGCCGGCGACGCCCGGAGCGAACTTGTCGAAGTTGTTCCAGCGGTAGCCGACCTTGCCGTAGAACAGGCCGCTGTCGCCGGCGCGGAAGCCGAAGCGGCCATAGGCGCCATACTGCCAGTCGATGTCACCCGACACGCCCTTGGCGACCGCACCCTCGGCGCCGACGAACACCGGGCCGAGCGGCACGTTGAAGCCGACGATGCCTTCGACCAGCGCGCCGTCGAGGTTGTAGCCCTTGGGCTGCGCGGGGATGCCGGCGACGGCCTGGCGGTCGAACTGCTCCCAGCCGCCCATCACGGCGACATACGGCTCGATGCCGAAAGCGCGCGTGCCGTCCGGAGCCTTGGGCGCGGTGTCGACCTGCGCGTCGGTGGCGACGGTGGTGTCGGTCGTGCCGGTGGTCGACATGTCCTGCGCGAAGGCGGGGACGGCGAAGGACGCTGCCGCAACGGCGGCCGCGAGGGCGAGCTTACGCATATGAATGTACCTTGTGTTGCCTCAACTCGGGCGACGACACCGCAGCGTCGTGCAACCCAGGTCCGTCCAAACTGCGATTTTGGACCTTTGTTGCACCGCGACGGCACTTTTGCCCGGAACGTCCGCCGCTGTGGCTTTAGCGCAACACTTCCTGTCACCCGGATGAACGAACCCACGGCAATCCGTGGGTCTGGGTCTGCGCGAGGTCGACGGGGGGCTCGCGCCGATCATATCGCCGGTGCGAAGGCGGGGGCGATCAGGGGGCGCGCGGGGCCAGCTTGCGCAGCGACGCGCTCGGCAGCGGCGACGGCCGTGCCGCGGTCCGCATGGCGCGATGGCCACTGCCGGCGGCGTAATTGGCGATGTCGGACTGCGCCCGCGATGCCGCCGCCTCGACGTTGACGGCGGTGTCCGTCGATTGGCTCGCCGGGCGCGAGCAGGCGGCCAGACTCATCGCCCCCAGCAGGGGCAGCAGCAGGATACGCATAACGGGTCCGATTACACAGGGGCAGCGCAAACGCCGCCCCGTCGGCATCGTTCCCCGGCACGGGCCGGGCGAACGATGCCGACCCGGATCAGGGGCGCAGCGCCACGGCGTCGGCGTCGTCCAGATCGTCGTCCTCGTCCGACGTCGTGCCGGCATCGAAATCGTCTTGGGCGTCGTCCTCGTCGATATCCGCCTCGTCCATGTCGACGGTCGGATCGCTCTCGCCGACCTCTTCCGAATCCATGTCGAGCTCGTCGATCGGCTCGTCTTCCTCGTCGTCGTCGCCGAGGTCGGGGTTGAGGTCGGTCAGCACCAGCCCGTCGCTGGGGCCGTTGCGCGTCGCCTCCAGGATCTCGGCGCGCTGGCTCTCGTCATAGCCCTCTTCGTCATAGCCGTCGTCGCCCGAGCCATGGCCCGTGACCTGATGTCCACCCATCGAAACCTCCTCGTGTTACCCGGTGCGAACGGCGGGGAGGCGGCGGCGGTTCCGCGGCCGTCAGGCGGCGCGGAACAACCGGCCGCGTTCGGTGACCGCCACGACGCCCAGCGCGACGACGCCGCAGATCAGGAAGCCGGCGGCGAGCGGCGCGGTGCTGCCGTCGAACGCCTGGCCGATTACCACGCCGATCACCGCGCCGAAGGTGACGCTGGTGAAGCCCTGGACGCTGGAGGCGGTGCCGGCGATCCCGCCCATATTCTCCATCGCCATCGACGAGAAATTGGAGGTGGCGAGCCCGAAACAGCCCATCGTCAGCGCCTGGAGGATGACGAAGCCGACCAAGGTCTCATAGCCGGCGAGCGCGACGGCGAGGTGGATCGCGCTCAGCACGACCAGCCCGATCACCGCGCTGTGGCTGATCAGCCGCGTGCCGAGCCGCATCACCAGCCGCGCGTTGGTCAGGTTGGCGCCCGCCATCAGCGCCGCGGTGACGGCGAACATCACCGCGAGCAGCTGCGGGTGCCTGAACGTGTCGAACATGATCTGCTGGACGGAATTGAGATAGCCGTACAGCGCGCCCATCAGCGAGGTCGAGGCGAGCGTATAGCCGAGCGACCAGCGATCGCTCAGCGTCTGCTTCCAGCCGCCGGCGACGCGCCGCACCGACAGCGGCTGCTGCGCATCGGCGTGGAGCGTCTCGGGCATGCGCACGAAGAACCACGTCCAGATCACCAGGCTCAGCCCGGCGACGACCCAGAAGATGCCGCGCCAATTGGCGAACAGCAGTACCGTCTGGCCAAAGGCGGGGGCGAGCACGGGGACGATCATGAACACCATGAAGGCGATCGACATCACCCGCGCCATCGGCCGGCCGTGGTAGCAGTCGCGGACCATCGCGACGGTGGCGACGCGGGTCGCGGCGACCATCGCCCCGCCGAACACGCGGGCGGCGAGCAGCAGCACGAAGCTCGCCGACACGGCGCAGGCGATGTTGGCGATGACATAGCCGCCGATCGCCCACAGCAGCACCGTCCGCCGCCCGAACCGGTCGGCGAGCGGCCCGTGCGCGAGTTGCGCGATGCCGAAGCCGAGCACGAAGGCGGTGACGATGAACTGGCGCTGGTTCTCGGTGGCAATGCCCAGCGACCGCCCGATCGCCGGCAGCGCGGGCAGCATCGAATCGATGCCGAGCGCGGCGAGCGACATCAGCGCCGCGACGAGGGCGACGAACTCGACGAAGCCGATCGGCGCGCCCGCCGGCTCGCCGGGGACATGAGGGGCAGGAGCAGGGGCAGCGCCGTCGAGCGCCGGCGCGGAAGTGGGGATGGAACGGGTCACGATGCCGCCTCCCCTACCCGCAAGCGGCGGCCATCGGAACCCTGCTTGATCGCCGCGACGCGACGCCCTACGTGTATTGTCCGATCAACACACGAGGGCTGCCATGACCCGCCTGCTGCTTTGTACCGCCCTGCTCGCGATGCCGCTCGCCGCCTGCGACCGTTCGGGCGAGGGCACGTCGGTGTCGATCAACGCCGACGGCGGCAACGTCCTCGGCGCGGTCGACGCCAAATCGGGTCAGGTCAAGATCGCCGTCCCCGGCTTCTCGGGCCAGATCAAGCTGCCCAGGATCCAGCTCGACGCCGACAATTTCGACCTCAACGGCGTCCACCTCTATCCCGGCTCGACGATCGACAAGCTCGACGTCGCCGGCAAGGACGAGGCGGGCAGCCTGCGCGTCCGCTTCACCAGCCCCGCCCCCGCCGATCAGGTCCGCGGCTGGTTCGAGGACCGGCTCGGCAAGGCCGGCTTCACGCTCAGGCAGAACGGCGCCGGCCTCACCGGCACCACCGACGACCGCCAGCCCTTCCGCCTCGACCTCGCCGACGACGCCGGCAAGGCGAAGGGCACGATCACGGTTGGAAGCTGACGCTTTATTCAATCCATCGCACGGGGATCGGGAGCGCTGAACAGGTCGAACCCTCTGTAAAAGCCACCCCACCGATAAATCGACGCAGTGCTCCTGCGAAAGCAGGAGCCCAGAGCCAAGCAAAACAACGCTCCATGGCGTTCGGGACTCCTGGGCTCCTGCTTTCGCAGGAGCACTCGGTGACTTTCGCAGAGGTCTCGGTGACGATCGTGTTCCGACAGCGTGCCGGCCCGACCTACGCCCCCCGCGCAGCCGCCAGTACCGCCGCGGAATGGCCCGGCACCTTCACCTTGCGCCACGCCTGCGCCAGCCGACCGTCGGCACCGAACAGGAAGGTCGCCCGCTCGATCCCCATATAGGTCTTGCCGTACATCTGCTTCTCGCCCCACACGCCGAACGCGTCGCAGGCGCTGCCGTCCTCGTCGCTCGCCAGACCGACGGTGAGGTCGTATTTGGCGATGAACTTGCCGTGCTTGGCGGGCGGGTCCTTGCTGATCCCGAGCACGCTCACGCCGGCCGCGTCGAAGTCCGCCGACAGCGCCGAAAAGTCCTGCGCCTCCCGCGTGCACCCCGACGTATCGTCCTTGGGATAGAAATAGATCACCGCCGGCAGCGGCAGTTCGGCCAGCCGGATCGGCGAGCCGTCAGGGGCAATCACCGTCACCGCTGGGATCGTCGCGCCGTCATCCATCTGCATCTCCTGTCGTACCCGTCCATGCGGCCGCGACCTCCTGCCGCGTCGCATCGAAGGCGGCAAGCACCGCCGCCCAATCCGCCAACCGCAGCGCCCGCGCGATCAGCTCGCGCGTCGCCGGCGGCGGCGTGGCGGCGTCGGGCGCCACGAGCCGCAGCACGACGAGCAGGCGGGTCAGCAAATCGTTCGCCGCCGCCAGCCCCGCCGGCAACAGCCCCGCGGCCACCAAAGCCTCGATCGCCGACCCGAGATGCGGGTCGAGCCCGGTGCGATGCCGCAGTTGCGTCAAATGGACGGTGAATTCCAGATCGACCAGCCCGCCCGGCAGCAGCTTGGCGTCGAGCGGCCCGGTCGGCGGCTTGTGCCGCGCCATCTCGGCGCGCATCGCCACCGCCTCGCCGGCAAGGTCGCGCGCCGGTCGCGCGCCAGCGAGCACCCCGGCGACCACGGCCGCCGCCGCCGCCCGCCCCGCCGCCGATCCGAACACCGGCCGCGCGCGGGTCAGCGCCATATGCTCCCAGGTCCACGCCTCCTCGCGCTGGTAGCGCGCGAACGAGTCGAGCGAAACCACCAGCGGCCCCTGCGTTCCCGACGGCCGCAGCCGCGTGTCGACCGGATAGAGCGGCCCGGCCGCGGTCGGCACCGACAGCGCCGCGGTCACCCGCTGTGCCAGCCGGTTGTAGTAGAGCGTCGCGCCGAGCGGCTTCGCGCCATCCGATTCCGCACTGAAATCGCCGGTGAACAGATAGACGAGGTCAAGGTCGCTGGCATGCGTCAGCGCGCCGCCACCGAGCCGGCCGAAGGCGAGGATCAGCAATTCGCTGCCCGGCACCCGGCCATGCGCCTGCTCAAATTCGGCGACGGTCGCCTCGGCGAGCACCGCGATCGCCGCCTCGGCGAGCCGCGCATAGCCCGTCGCCGCATCGAGCGGATCGGCCGCCCCCGCCACCACCTGCGATCCCAGCGCGAAGCGTTTCTCGCCGACGATACGCCGGACATGGTCGAGCAGCGCCTGATAGTCGCGCCCCTCGCCGCGCGTCATTTCGGCGGCGAGCGTCGCCACCTCGCCGAGCGGCTCGAACGCGCCGGGATCGATCAGCCAGTCGATCAGCTCGGGTCGCGTCGACAGCGCCTCGGCGAGCGGCGCGGCGTGGCTGAGGATCGTTGCGAGCAGGCTCGCCAGGCCGGGCCGCGCCTCGAGCAAGCGCAGGATGTTGATCGCGCTCGCCAGCCGTTCGAGCAACACGTCGAGCCGCAATAACGCCGCCGCCGGGTCGGGGGCGCCGGCGAGCGCGGGCATCAGCACCGGCAACACCGCTTCCAGCGCCGCGCGCGCCGCCGGGCTGCGCAGTGCCGGATAACGCCCGGCGCGCCAGCCGGCGATCCGCGCCGCCGCCGCCTCGCCATCGGGGAAGCCCGCCTCGTGCAGCCGCTCGGCGAGCGCCTGCGGGTCGTGCGGAAAGCCGGTCTCGCGCCCATCGTCGAGCGCGTCGTAGATGCGCCCCGCCTGCTCCACCGGGCCGCGCAGCAGCTCGATCAGCGCGCCGCCGTCGGCCAGTCCGTGCAACCGCGCCACCCGATCGAGCGCCTCGCCGGTCGGCAGCGTGTGCGTCTGGCGATCGTCGATCATCTGGACGCGATGCTCGATCGTCCGCAGCAAGCTATAGGAGCCGGTCAGCGCCGCAGCTTGGTCCGCGCCGATCCACCCCGCCTCGGCGAGCCGGGCGAGCGCGTCGCGCGTCGCCGGCGCGCGCAACGCCGGGTCGCGGCCACCGTGAATGAGCTGGTGGATCTGCGCGAAGAACTCCGCCTCGCGGATACCGCCGCGCCCGCGCTTGAGGTCGTAGCCGGGGCCGAACGCCTGCCCGCTCGCATAATGATCGCGGATGCGCCGCGACAGGTCGCGAATCTCGCCGATCGCGCCGAAATCGAGCCCGCGCCGCCAGACGAACGGCCGGATCGCGTCGAGAAAGTACCGGCCGAGTTCGAGATCGCCCGCCGCCGCGCGCGACCGGATGAACGCCGCCCGCTCCCAGGTCAGCGCCTGCGATTCGTAATAGCCGATCGCCCCGTCGACCGGCAGCGCGATCGGCGTCGCCTCGGGCGAGGGCCGCAGCCGCAGGTCGACGCGCAGCACATAGCCGTCGCCGTCGCGCGCCTGGAGCAATTCGACGACGCGCTTGGCGATCCGCACCGCCGCCTCTTCCGGCTCCTCGCGCGCCCGGTGCGGCAGCGTGCGCGGATCGAAGATCAGGATCGGATCGATGTCCGACGAATAATTGAGCTCGCGGCTGCCCTGCTTGCCGAGCGCGATCACCGCGAAGCCGCGCGGCTCGGCACCGGGGGTCCGCTCCTCGATCGCCGCGCGGATCGCGCGGTCAAGCGCGCGGTCGGCGAAGTCGCTCAGCGTGTGCGTCACCGCGGTGAGATCCATCACCCCGGCGAGGTCGCCGATCGCGACGGTCAGCGCCAGTGCCCGCCGGTCGAGCCGCAATTGCCGCGCGACCGCCATGTCGGGCGTCGCCGTCGTATAGTCCAGGTCGAACCGCCCCGCGGCGAGCCGTGCAGCCAGCGCCGGCTCGCGATCGAGCAACAGCGACAGGAAGGGCGCATGCGCGCGTGCGCGGTCGATTGCATCGGTGACGGCTGGCATCGGCATATCCTTTACGCGTGTCGCAACGTTTCCGTCGAACGATCGTTCTGACCGTCATGAACACCGCCATGCATACATCGCGAAAGGACCGCAGCGGCGACTACGTCGTCCGCCTTCCGCGGCCGGCGGACCCGCTCGGCCATGCGCTGCGCGGCGTGTTCGGCGAAACGCCGATGCCCGACGACATGCGCGCGTTGCTCGAACGCCTGGAGCGCGTCACCCACTGATCGCGGGCGGGACGCTCGGTCCGACCGTCAAAAGATGCCAGCCCGTCGGCAGATAGTCCGTCGACATATAGAAATAGAAGGCACAGCTGCCGTCAGGCCGATAGCTGCCGCCCTTGAGGATACCATAGGCGGTATCGCCGAGGAACACCGGGCTGCCGCTGTCGCCGCTCTTGCACACCGGCCCCGCCACCGTCGTCCAGGTCGGCAGGCAAGCGCCGCCGCACAGGTCGCCGGCGGGCGCGAAGTCGGTCAGCTCGACCTGCGAGCAGCTGTATCCGGTCCGCTCGCCGCGGTGGCAGACGATGTCGCCCGCGCGCATCCCCGCCCGCCCGCGCGCGCCGGTGACCGGCCGGCTGATCGTCTTGGCGGTATCGGCGAAGAACAGCGGCGCCAGCGGCACGGCGCTGCTGTTGATCTGCACGTCCTGATGCCCCCAGCCCCATTGCCCGACGAACGGCAGCGCTTGCTCGCGCCCGTCGGCATCGCGCCCGCTGAGCTCGTCCGGGCAATGCGCCGCGGTGGCGAGCCCGGTGCGCAAGCCATCGGTGACGACGAAACCGGCGGTGCACAGATAGCGATGCGTATCGCCCGGCACCTGGCCGACCACGCGCGCGCCGCCTTGGATGCCCCCCATGTCGAGCGCCGGCTGATCGACGACGCGCAGCCGCACCGGCACATGCGTCAGCGCCGCGAGCCGCTCGGCGAGCGGCGCCGCGCCCTCGCGCGCCACGTCGCGGCCCGAGACGACCGCGACCAGCTCGCCACTGCGCTGGTCGATGCCGAGCCCCGGCGGCGCGATCAGGCTGGCGCGGATCGTCGCCTGATAGGCGGTGATCGCCTGCACCAGCCCGGTATGGCTGACCGCCGCGCCGGTACGGAAGGTCACGCGCACCGGCGTGCCGTCGAGATCGACGATCTGTTCGGCGACGGGCGGGTCGCCGGTCAGCGTCACGACGATCCCGAAGCCGGGGCGATGCTCGACCGCGATTCCCGTCAACCGATCGGCGAACCGATCGGCGATCGCATCGGTGACCGGCACGCTCGCCTCCTGCAGGCGAAGGTGGCGGATCGCCTCCTCGACCGTCACGCCGAGCCGCTCGGCCACCGCCGCCGCATCCTGCGCCCGCGCCGCCTCGGGCGACTGCACCGCCGCGGCGGCGACGACCGGCGGCGGCGTGACGAGCACCTGCGCCGCCGCGGGAGCGCCCGCCCCCAGCATCCACGCCCACAGCAAGACCTGCCGATATCGCCCCACAGCATCCTTGTAAGGCGACAAACTGGCGCGTCGATGAACGAAGCGTCGATCCCGTCAGAAATTCAGCCGGGCGGTCCCGAGCACCGAACGCGGCGCTCCGGGTAGGTTGAGCAGCGCCGACGTACCATGGCCGGCGACGATATAGCGGGTGTTGGCGAGATTGTAGCCGTTGAACTGGAACCGCACCGGTCCCGCGACTGCCCACGCGACCGCGTCGAGCGTGACGTAATGCGGCAGCACCGTCGTATTGGCGGGGTCCGCCCAGCGATCGCCGACGTAATTGACGCCGCCGCCGAACCCGATGCGCTGTGCGAAGGTTTTGGTCAGGAACCCATTGGCGGCATGGCGCGGCGTGATGGTCGCGCCCTTGCCGGCAAGCTCGGGCCGGGACGAAGCAATGACCTGCGCGTCGAGATAGGCGTAACCGGCGATCGCTTGGAACCCCGACGGCAGCGAGAGCTGGCCCGACAGTTCGATCCCGCGCGTCCGCTGCGTACCCACCGAGACGAGTCTCGTCGGCACGAGCGGATCGGCGCCCTTGATGCCGGTACGGCGCAGAACGAACCCCGCCGCCTGGAGGTTCAGCCGCCCGCCGAGCAAGGAGTATTTGGCGCCGACCTCTTTGTTGGTGGTCTGTTCGGGCGCGATATTGGCATTGTTCGCGGCGAGGGCGAACGTCTCTGCCGACGGCTGGAAGCTGCGACTCCACGAGGCGTAATAGGATTGCATCGCATCGGGCTGGTAGACGAGGCCGGCGCGGGGGCTCCAGTTGCGGTCGGTCCGCGCCAGCCGGGCGACGCCCGGCAAACGCTGATAGGTCTTCTGGACGAACCAGTCGTGCCGCACGCCGACCAGCGCCTTGAAGCCATGGCCGAGGTTGGCGAAATCCTGCACGTACAGCCCGCGCGTGTTGAAGACGCTGACCGTGCTGGTGGTAATCGCCGTAAACCGGCCATTGTCCACCACCGGCAAGACCGGGCGGAACAAAGCCGTGACCGCGACCTTCGCCGAAGCGAAGGTGTCGGCGCCCTTCACTTGCCGTGCGATCTCGAACCCGTAGAGTAGGACGTGATCGATCCCGGCGAAACGGACGTGCTGGGTCAGTTCGGCCTGATTAAACCAGCCTTCCTCGTCGCGGTTGAGCCGCCCGTGCTGGAGCGTCACCGTCCGCGCAACCGCATCGACCGCCGAGGGCAAGGTGCTGTTGCGCAGGAGCGTATAGTCGTAATGGCGGAACCCGTCGCGGAAGCTGAGCGCGTCCGACAGGCGATGCGTCAGGATCGCGGTTTGCGAGTAGACGCGGCTCTCGGCGGTGTCGGCATCGGGAGCATTGGCGGCGCCATAATAGGTCGACGGCGCGACATCGACCGGCCGTCCGCCGATCGCGGGCACGCCGAGGTCCATCAACCTTTTGTCGCGTAGCGCATCGGCCTCGACATAGAGCGTCGTATCGCTGCCCGCACCGAGCAGCAGCGATGGCGCGACCGCGAAGCGGCGCAGGAACTGCTGGTCGCGAAAGCTGTCGTCGTCCTCGATCGCGCCGGTCAGGCGGAAACCGACCCCGGTGCTGGCGTCGAACCGGCCGACGTCCCATTCGCCGCGGCGGGTGGCGAACGATCCTACCGACAGCGTCGCTGCGGTGATGTTGGCATCCGGCCGCTTGAGTACGCGGTTGATCAGCCCGCCGGACGAGCCGCGGCCGTACAGCACCGCCGCCGGTCCCTTGACCACCTCGACCCGCTCGGTGTTCGACAGATCGCGGAAGTAGAGGGCGTCGTCGCGGAAGCCGTTGACGAACTGGTCGGCAATCGCTGTGAACCCGCGGATGTTGACCTGATCGCGCTGCCCGTCGCCTGCCGCGAAGCTGACTCCCGGCACGTTCTTGAGCGCATCCTGCAACGATAGCGCGCGTTGATCGAGCAGCACGGCCGCGGGCACCACGGCGATCGATTGCGGAATGTCGCGCAACGGCACCGGGATCTTGGCCAGCGCGGTGTCGGTGGGCGCATAGCCCTGCCTAACGCCATTGACCACGATATCCCGCTCGTCTTGCGTCGTTTGGGCGTGAACCGGGACGGCGGCGGCGCAAACGATCCCCACGGCAACGCCGATCCGCGAAACGGACGATGAAACAGACAACCACATTCCCCCTTCAGCATCTAATGCTAGTAGTTCGCATTAGATGCTGAAGGACATCTCGTAAAGTATGTCCGTTATGACCTTAGATTACGGCTGCCAGTTCGGCCGATAACCCGGATCGAGGCGGCGGTCGGTGAAATAGGCGGCGCTGATAAAGGCGAGGTGGGTGAGCGCCTGCGGGAAATTGCCGATCGGCTCGCCGCGCAGGTCGAGCTCTTCCGAGAACAGCCCGAGCGGGTTGGCATAGGCGATGCCCTTGGCGAGGATCATCTGCGCCTCGTCGAGCCGGCCGGCGCGCGCCAGGCATTCGGCATACCAGAAGGTGCAGGTGGTGAACGCGCCTTCCGTCCCCTCCAAGCCGTCGGCGTTGCGGTAGCGGTAGACGAGGCCGTCGTCGCGCAAATGCGTGCCGATCGCGTCGAGCGTCTTGAGCCACACCGGATCGGTCGAGGAGACGAACCGCACCAGCGGCATCATCAGCAACGCCGCGTCGAGTTCGGTGCCGCCGCGATCCTGAACGAAATAGCCATGGTCGGGATGGCGGAAATTGCTCCAGATATCCTCGACGATGGCGTCGCGCGCCTCGCTCCACGCGACCAGCGGCGCGGGCAGCGAGCGCTTCTTGGCGAGCCGGATCGCGCGGTCGAGCGCCACCCAGCACATCAGCCGCGAATGAAGGAAGTGGCGCGGTGCCGAGCGCATCTCCCAGATGCCGGCATCGGGCTGGTCCCAATTGGCGATGACATAGTCGATGACGCCGCGGACGTGCTGCCAGCCGGCGTGATCGATCGCCGCACCGTATTTGTTCGAGAGATAGACGCTGTCCATCAGCTCGCCGAAGATATCGAGCTGGCTCTGCGCGTGGGCGCCGTTGCCGATCCGCACCGGGCGACTGTCGGCATAGCCGGCGAGATGCGGCAGCTCCTCCTCGTCCGCCGCTTCCGACCCGTCGATCGCATACATGATGCGGATCGGATGCTGGCGGTCGGCGGCCATCACCCGCTCGCCTGCCCAGCGGCGGAAATGCTCGGCCTCGTCGATGAAGCCCAGTCGCATGAAGGCGTAGACGGTGAACGAGGCGTCGCGGATCCAGGTCGCGCGATAATCCCAGTTGCGTCCCGCCCCCACCGCCTCGGGCAGCGAGAAGGTCGCCGCCGCCGCGATCGAACCGTGGCGGTTCGACGTGAGCAGCTTGAGCGCCAGCGCCGAGCGCATCATCTCCTCGCGCCAGCGGCCGCGATAGCTCGTGCGCGACAGCCAGCCGCGCCAGGCGGCCGTCGTCGCGGCGATCTCGGCGGCGACGGTCGCATCGTCGGGACGCTCCAGAGCCTCCTCGCCGAACACGAACCACGCGCTCTCGCCCTCGCCGAGGGTGAAGTCGGCGTCCGCCATGCCGTCGCCGCAGGTCAGCGGCACCGAGGCATGCAGGCGCAGCGTCAGGTCCCGTCCGACGAAGCACACGCCGCCGTCCGCCGCCGCCACGTTCGGCACCTCGCGCGCATAATCGAACCGCGGCCGGCAGCGCGCCGCGAAGGCGACCGTGCCGCGCGTCACCGTGACGCGGCGGATCAGGCAGCGCGCGCGATGCTCGGGATGCACGCGCGCGTCCGGATGCGGCATCAGGTCGACGATCTCGACGCTGCCGCTCGTCGCCATCCAGCGCGTCGTCAGCACGTTGGTATCGGGTACGTAGATCTGGATCACCCGGGCGGCGTCGAGCGCCGGCCGGATCTCGAAGGCGCCGCCACGCTCGGCATCGAGCAGTTCGGCGAAGACGCTCGGGCTGTCGAGCGACGGCCAGCACAGATAGTCGATCGTCCCGTCCGCGGCGACCAGGGCCGCGGTCTCCATGTCGCCGATGATGCCGTGATCGCCGATGCGCCGGTGTGGCCCGACCCGCGCTTCATCCATTGTCGCGGAATTCGGGATAGAGCGACATGCCGCCATCGACGAACACGGTGGTGCCGGTGACGTAATCCGCCGCGTCCGAGGCGAGCCACACCGCGGCGCGCGCGACGTCCTCGGGCTCGCCGATCCGGCCATAGGGGATCAGCTTCAGCAATTTGGTCAGCGCCGCCTCCGTCTCCCACGCCTCCTTGTTGATCGGCGTGCGGATCGCGCCGGGCGCGATCGCATTGACGCGGATGCCATCGGCCGCGACCTCCTGCGCCAGCGTGCGCGTCAGCATCCGCACCCCGCCCTTCGCCGCGGCGTAATTGACGTGGCCGGCCCAGGGGATCAGCTCGTGCACCGAGCTCATCGCGATGATCGTGCCGGCGCTGCGCGCGGGCCTTCCGTCCCGCGGCTGGGCGCGGAAGCGCCGGACCGCCTCGCGTGCACAGAGGAACTGGCCGGTCAGGTTGATGTCGATGACGGTGTTCCAGTCGGCGAGCGTCAGGTCGGCGACCGGTGCGTCCTTCTGCACGCCCGAATTGGAGACGAGCACGTCGACCCGCCCGAACGCCGCCACCGCCGCGTCGAACAGGCGGGTGACGTCCGGCTCCTGCGATACGTCGGCCTGCACCGCGATCGCCTTGCCGCCGGCCCCGGTGATCCGCTGCGCCAGCGCCTCGGCGCTCTCCTCGTCGGAACGATAGTTGACGACGACCGCGGCGCCGGCGTCGGCGAGCCCCGCCGCGACGGCATGGCCGATCCCGGAGCTGGCGCCGGTAACGATGGCAGTATGACCTGCAAGGACGGACAAGGACGCATCTCCAATGACTTCACGTCGACCTGAACGGTCGAGCGCGTCAGGGGATGCGTGTCAGTCGATCGGGTCGCCGTAGAACAGCCCGCGTCCGTCGGTCCCGACATAGACGCGGCCGACACGGCGCGGATCGCCGGCGACGACGCGATAGCGCCCGCCCCAACGATGCGCCGCATCGTCGATCCGACGCCATGACGCACCGCGGTCGGTCGACCGCCAGATGCCGCGCACGTCATCACGGCTGCCGATCGCGAACACCGCATCCTTGCCGAGCCCGAACAGTTCGATCGCCAGCCCGCCACTCGCCGGAACGAACGACACGCCGGCGTCCTCGCTGCGGAACAGCGCGGTGCCGACCTGCAACCACAGCCGCCCCGCCGCGTCGGGCGCAGCGACGAGCGCGCTTTGCGATTCACGATTGCGCGCCTGCGCTGCGGTGAGGTCGCGCGGCAGGCCGCGCCCCGCCACCGGCGCGAAGCTCGCGCCGGCGTCGCGCGACACCAGCAACCGGCCACCCGTCGCGTCGACCGCGTAGAAGACCGCCGGATCGACCTTGTCGGACACCGCCCGCGTCCGCGGCGGCAGCCCGCGCACCGGCGACCACGTCCGGCCGCGATCGCGCGTCACCTGCGGCACGCGTGCGGCGACGACCATCGTTGCGCCGTCCGCGGAGACGGTGATCGGCGTCTCGCCGTTGAGATCGTCGCGCGCCGGCGGGTTGCCCTGCGGCGGCAGGCGGAGCGGCGTCCAGTGGCGGCCGCCATCCTCCGACCGGGCGAGGCTCGCGTCGCGGGGACGGTCGAGATACAGGCTGCCGCTGCGCACGATCACGGCCGGTGCCTTGCCGGCATAATCGAGCATGTTGGTGTTGGAGAGATACGGGTTGGCGAAGGTCGGCTGCGGCGAACGGTCGAGATCGTCGTGGACGAAGCCGGCGAGATCGCCGAACCCCGATACGACCGGCGCGCCGCCGGTCGGCGAGATCATCGTGATCACCGCGGTCTGTTCGATCCCGCGCACCCACGGCGCCCAATCCACCGTGCCGCGCGTCGGCAGGCGCTGCGCCGCATAGACGGTCGCGCCGGTGGTATAGGCGATATGGCCGGCATCGAACGGGTCGATCGCCAGGCCCGAGATCCAATGGCCGAAATCGGCGCCCTTGCCCTCGTGCAGCAGGAACGGCGTCGCCGACACGTCGCGGCGGCTGCGCGCGCCGACATCGTCCCAATGCAGACCGTCGTCGCGGCTCAGCCACAGCGAATCGCCGGCGCGATAGCGATCGATCGTCGACACCGCGACGGTGCCCGGCGCCGACCGCGCCACCGCGACGCCGAGAAACCCACCCTCGGCCCCTGCCGCACGCCACGCCGGCGGCGTGACGTCGCGGCCATGGCCTTGCGCGTCGTAGCGCCAGACCGCGCCGGTCTTGACGTCGCTCGGACCGATGCCGCTGGCGAAGCCGACCCACAGCACGCCGCGCGCATCGACCACGCCCTTGGCCGCCAACAGCGCCGGTCCCGCCACCGCGGTCCAATGCATGCCGCCATCGTCGGAACGATACAGCGCCGGCCCGCCCGGATCGGCGATCCCGGCCCAGATACGCTGCGACGCTCCCGCCTTGCCACTGGTCGGATCGATCGCGACGAAGGAGACGCCGCCGTGGCTGGTGCGGCGCTCGGGCCGGCCGAGCCCCTTGTGCGGAAAGCCCGCAACCGGCGTCCAGCTCTGCCCCGCATCGTGGCTCTGCCACAGGCCGTCGTGCCGTGATCCGAAGAACAGCCGGCGATGATCGTTGGGGTCGACCGCCAATCGCTCGCCGAGCCCCCGCCCCGGCTCGTTGCCGCCCATGGCGAACGGCACCGGCACCACCCGCCACGTCCGCCCGCGGTCGCCCGAGCGCAGGATCGCCGCGGGCGCGCCGGCGTTCATCCCCGCCGCCATATAGACGACGTCCGCGTCGACGGGATCGGCCGCGATGCTCTCGATCCCCATATAGCTGGAAACGGCATTGCCATCCTGCAGCGGCACCCAGCGCGCCGCCGCCGCGTCCCAGCGATAGCCGCCCCCCATGTCGGTGCGCAGATAGGTCAGGCCGCGCTCGACCAGGCTGAACACGATATTGGGCGCATAGCCCCCCGCCCCGACGGTGACGTTGGTCCAGCGATACGGCACCGCCTGTTGCGCGGGTGATACCGCGGGCGTGGCGAGCACCGCCAGCATCACGAGCAGCGTTCGCCAAGACCCCCGCCGTTTGCCCTGAGCCTGTCGAAGGGCCTGGGTCTCACCGTGCTTCGACACGCCCGGCACGAACGGAGCGGATTGGCGCAACCCGCTCAATTCCGCGACACCACCGGTTCCAGCGTCGCCAGCACCACGTCGTTGCTGCGCATCGGCAGCCGCAGCGTATAACCGCCGTCGCGACCGACCTGAACGACGCGCGCGATCTCCGGCCTGTCGGTGGTCAGCGCCTGCAATTCGGCGATCTGCGCCGGCGTCAGCGTCTTGGGCGAGCCCATCGCCAGATAGCGCGAATGCGCGTCGTTCTTCTGATAGCCGGTCCGGCGCACCGTCACCCGATAGCGCCCCGGCGCGAGATGCGTCAGCCGCAAGTCCGCCGCCGCCGCCGGCGTCGCGGGCAGCATTTTGGTGAAGAACGGGCGGTTGCTCAGCGTCTGCTTGGGCTGCTGCCAGTTCCACACCAGGACGTTGGTCCGCCCGCCCTCGCTCGTCGCCAGCGCCTGCGCGTCGGCGAGCGCGATCTCCGGCCCGCGCAGCGCGTGGAGATATTTGTACGCGAACCACGCCGGCTTGCGGATACCCTCGCGGTTCATCAGCCCGAAGCCGCCGTGGAACGGCGTCGGCGGCGGCCCGGCTTCCTCGAACAGGTCGCTATAGGTCCAGTAGCTCATCCCTTGCGCGATCCCGCGCGTGGCCAGCAATTTGTTCAGGATATAGGGCGCGCTGACATAGGAATCGTGCACCGGATCGCGCGGATTGTAGCTCGCGCTCCATTCGGTGAAGAACAGCGGCAGGCCGGGAAACTTCGACGCCGCGATCTCCGCGCGGACGCGGCGGACGTCGCCGACGATCGCATCGGGATTGGTCGACAGGCGATTGTCGTCTTCGCCGCGCTCGTCGAGGAAACCGCCGTCGACACCATAGGTATGCGTCGACACGAAATCGATCGGCACCTTGCGCGCCGCGGCATAGTCGAGCAGCTCGGGCACCCACGCCGCCCCCGCGGTCGCCGGGCCGCCGACGCGCAGGGCGGGGTCGATCGCCTTGATCGTCCGCGCGCTCGATTCGTAGAGGCTGAGATAGGCCGCCTTGTCGCCCTTCTCCCAGAAGCCGGCGAGATTGGGCTCGTTCCACACCTCGAAATACCAGCTGCGCACCTCCTCGGCGCCGTAACGCTGGCGCAGGTGGCGGACATAGGCGTCGATCAGCCTGGCCCAGCCCTCGGCCTGCGGATGCGAGGTATTGCCCTTCCAGTAGAAGATCGTCTGGTTCGAGGTCTTGAGCGCGTCCGGCGTGAAGCCCAGTTCGACGAACGGCGTGATCTTGCGCGCGAGCAAGGCGTCGTAGAGCTGGTCGATCTTCGTCCAGTCATAGACGACCTTGCCGTCGCGCACCTTCACCGTGCCCAGCGCATCGGTGAACACGTCGTGGAAACGCACGTAGCGGAAGCCCAGCTCGCGCACCGCGGTATCGAGCTGCGCGAGGCTGTCCGGCCGGATCAGCGTGCCAGCGAAGTCCGATCCCACCGACAGATCGAAGGCGCGATCGATCGGTGCGGCCGCACGCGCGACATCGACGTCGATCGCCCGCACCGGCTCGGACGCAGGCGCCGCGGACGCTGCCGCGGCCAGACAGAGCAGCGCACCGGCGCCGAAACGGAACGGGAGCGGAGTCATGGCGGTCCTTCGGTTCGGAAGATGGCAGACGCCCCGCCCGCCGGTTGGCGAGCGGGGCGCTGGGTCACTAGAAAGCGAGGCTGATCCCGGTCGAGATGCGGCGATCGCTCTGGAACCAGCTGCGGCCGTAGAGCTTGCCGCCCGGATAGCCGCCCATCAGCGTGCGCTGCGTCGCGCCGAGGATGTTGGTGAACTGGACACCGAAGGAGAAATTGTCGGTGACCTTGAACCGCGCCCCGCCGTCGACCGTGCCATAGGCATCGCCATAGACCGGCAGCGCGATCTGGATCGCCTGCCCGGTCGGTCCCGGCGTGGCGTAATAGGTGTAGGTCGGGTTGGTACCGTTGCTGTTGGTCGTCTGCAGGTAGCGCGAGCGCCACGAATAAGCGACGCGGAACGACACCGCCTGCTTCTCGTAGAGCAGCGTGACGTTGGCGTTGTGCTTCGACAGGCCGATCAGCGGCGCATCGTTGCGGGTGACGCCGTTGATGTCGCGATACAGATCGCCCGGGTTCTTGCTGTCGATGAACGTATAGTTCGCCTCGAAGCCGAGACCCGACAGCACGCCCGGCAGCATGTCGAGGAACGCACGCCCGCCGACCTCGACGCCCTTCACCGTCGCCGCCTTGGTGGCGTTGATGTAATCGGTCGCCGCCGCATTGACGTTCTCGCTGGTGCCGTCGGTGAAGACCACGGTCACCTGCCGCTGGGTCAGCGAATAGATCGGCAGATCGGTCAGTCGCTTGTAGAACGGCGCGAGGTGGAAGGCGGTGCCCGGCCGCGCATAATATTCGAGCGAAATGTCGAAGTTGTTCGACATCGTCGGCTTCAGCAACGGATTGCCCGTATCCGCGGTGAAGTTGGTGAAGAAGTTGGGCAGACTGCTGCCGCCGTTGACGTTGCCGGGATTGCTCGTCGTCGCGACGCCGATGCTGCCCGACGCACGCAGCGCGTTGAACGTCGGCAGATCCATGGTGATATTGTAACCGCCGCGGATCTTGATCTTCTCGTTCGGCGCATAGTCGACGTTGATCGACGGCAACCAGCGGGTGAACTCCGCCTTGCCGCCACGGGCAAGGAACGTCTGCCCCAGCGTCTGCGTCTGGCCGTTGCGGATGAAGGTATTGGCGTTCTGCTGGATGTAGCCGCTACCCTCGTTCTGGATATTGACGACGCGGACGCCGACGTTGCCCGAGATGCCGCCCTCAGGCCGGCCGAAGCGCGCCAGCGCATAGGCCGCCTTGGTGATCGTCTTGTTGTCGACCTGGTCGCCCGGCAGCACGAAACCGACCGGACGGATGCCCGACGCACCGCCGTAGCCGCTGCCGGCAGGGAGCGGACCCGCGACCGAGCAGTCGAACTGCGCGGCGGCGGGACAGAAGCCCGCCGGCGGCGATGCCACCAGCCCGGTGCGGTTGGCGACATAGCGCTTCGCCAGATCCTCGCTTGCGAACATCAGATTGCCCGGCAGCACCGTTTCGCCGCGGAAAAAGTCCTTGAACGCGTGATAGGTCGTGTCACCCGGTGCCGCATTGGCATAGGTCAGCTGCGGGTCGCCGTTCCAGCCGCGGCCCAGCGCGCTCCAATTGTAGCCGTTGCCGAGGTCGCGCTCGGTCCGCTCCGCCGCGCGCGCGCCGACCTTGATCGCCTTCAGGAAGCTGTCGTCGAACGAATATTCGGCGTCGAGATTGGCCGAGTCGAGCCGGCCCTTGTTGCGCTCGTTATGCGGCATCGACGCCGACCAGAAATAGCTTGCCGGATTGGCGAAGCCCGCCTGCGCGGCGGCGGTCGTGGTGATCTGCGGCAGGTCGCCGGTCAGGTCCATGCCGAAACCGGTGCCGAAGCTGACGTCGCGGAAGATGTCCAGCCGGTCGTAGATCTGACGTGAGTCAACGCGCTGCAACGCGCCCTTCAGCGACAGGTGGCTGTCGGTCGGGGCATAGTTGAACGCCAGCGAATAGTCGCGGGTGCGCGTGTTGCTGTCGACGAAGCCCTTGTTGCCAGAACTGGTGATGTTGCTGGCGCTGGGGAGGAACGTATTATTGTCGCGGTTGAATAGCGAGCTGGTCTTGGTCAGTACGCCGTTGCTGTCGAAGCTGCTGCTCGCGGGATCGACCGCCAGCGTCTGCGAGCTGACCTGCGCGCCGTAGTCGCTCGACTGGCTCTTGTAGCGCGACTGGAAGAAGGTGCCGCTGAACGTCAGATCGTCGGTCGGCGCCCACTGCACCGCGCCGTAGATGCCGTAGCGGCGATACTGGAACGCCTCGTCGCCGTAGGTGAAACCGCCGGGAACGTAATAGTCCTTGCCGCTGATGTTCGTCTTGAAATACGGCTCGGTGCGGATGAACTGCGACAGCGAGCTGAACTGGCTGTACGCCACGTCGGCGAGCACGCCGATCTTGCCGATCGGCGTGTCGAACGTCTTGGTCGCGAGCACCGAGGCGACCGGATCGGCCTTCTGCGCCATGTCGCCCATGCCGAGTTCGCCGGTCGCGGCCATGTGGAACTTGCCGTTGAAGTCGAACGGCATCTTGGTGCGCAGGTCGATCTGCCCGCCGGTGCCGCCCTCGATCAGATCGGCCGTGGACGCCTTGTAGACGTCGACCGCGGCCATCAGCTCGGGGGTGACGTCGCTCCACAGGATCGCGCGGCCGTTGTTGGCGCTGAAGATCTCGCGGCCGTTGAGGCGCGAGGCGACGCCGGTCAGGCCGCGCACCTGCACGCCCGAGCCTTGCACCGAGAAGTGATCGGGATCGCCGAGCGCCGCGAAGCGGACGATCGATACGCCGGAGACGCGCTGCAACACTTCCGTGATGCTATTGTCTGGCAATTTGCCGGCCTCGTCGGCGACCACCGAGTCGATGATCGTCTCGCTGCGGCGCTTGCGCTCGTCGGCGGCCTGGAGCGCGGCACGACGACCGGTGACGACGATCTCGTCGCCCGACGGCTGGTCCGCGGGCACCTGATCGGCGGTGGTCGCGGTGCTGGTGAGGTCGCCCGAGGTGGTCGCCGCCTGGCCCGTCGCCTGTGGGATCGCACTCGTATCCGCCTGCGCCAGCCCTTCGGCGAACGCCGGCGATGCGAGCGCAATCATGCCGAGCGCAAGGCTCGAGACACCCGCGCGCAGCGCAGCGTTGAAAGCCGGACGCTTGGCGTCCGTGGTCACGATCCTGGTCATCCCCATCCTCTCCGGCGCCCCACCCGGCGCAAAACTGAATCTCACGCCTTATGGTAGCGCTAGCATTTTCATTAGTGGATTTCGATCTTAGCGGCAATGTCAGACTTAGAACCGTCACGAAATGGGCCTGTTATGTGACTATGATGTAACACCTTTCACTCGCCCAACCCGGTTATTGCTATTCACTTGCAACAGCAGCGCTGGCCGCTAAGAGGCTGGCAACGATCAGGGAGTAGAGAATGACGGCGTTCATCGCGTTGATGGCGGCAAGCGTGGTAGCGGCACCGGTGAGCGATACGGGCGCTGCCGATCCGCAGCGCAGCAGCGACGACATCATCGTCACCGGCCAGCGCAGCGAAGGCAGCGACGATTACGGCGTCAAGGCCCAGCGTACCGCGACCCGCCTGCCGCTAAGCCAGCGCGAGACGCCGCAATCGGTCAGCGTCGTCACCCGCGCGCAGATCGAGGATTTCCAGCTCAACGACGTCAACGCGTTGCTCGCGACCGTCCCGGGCGTCAACGTCTTCGCCGGCGAGACCGACCGCGTCTATTATTCGGCGCGCGGCTTCGACATCCAGACCTTCCAGATCGACGGGATCGGCCAGCCCTTTTCGTTCGGCATCCAGACCGGGTCGATCGACACCGCGATGTACGACCGGGTCGAGGTGGTGCGCGGCGCGCCGGGGCTGCTGTCGCCGACCGGCAACCCTTCGGCGGTGATCAACTTCATCCGCAAGCGCCCGTATCATGAGCTCAAGGTCTCCGCGAGCGCGCAATATGGCTCGTTCGACAGCAAGCGGATCGACGGCGACGTCAGCGTACCCCTCACCGCCGACGGCAGCATCCGCGCGCGTGCGGTCGGCGCGCTGCTCGACACCGACAGCTATATCGACCGTTACAGCCTGCGCCGCTGGACCGGCTATGGCATCGTCGAGGCCGATCTCGGCGCCAACACCGTGATCAGCGCCGGTTACGGCCATCAGGACCATCAGAGCCGCGGCGCGATGTGGGGCGCGATCCCGCTCTATTACACCGATGGCTCGCGCATCGATTTCGCGCGCTCCGCCAATTATGCGCCACGCTGGTCGGGCTGGAACGTCATCGACCGCCAGATCTTCGGCGACCTCACCCACGATTTCGGCAACGGCTGGACCGGCAAGCTGTCGGTGCTGCGCAAGGCGACCAGCGAGAACGACACGCTCTTCTACGTCTATGGCAATCCGGTCCGCGGTGCGCCGGGCGGCATCGACCGGAGCAACCCCGCCGAGGTCAAGGGTATCCAGAGCTATCCCGGCGCCTTCAAGGGCGAGGCGCGCAACCTGACGCTCGACGCCTATATCGGTGGCCCGGTCTCAGTCGGCGGCCGGCAGCACGACGTCATGGTCGGGGTGATGCGCGGGGCCGAACGCTATCGGCAATATTCAAGCTATGATTACAGCCAGGTCGGCTTGTTCCTGCCGCTCGACACCTTCTTCGACGGCAATTTCCCGAAGACGACCTTCCCCACGCCCTACGACCTCAGCCTCGACCAGCATACGCAGCGCGAGACGGTCTATGGCCTCGTCCGCCTCAACCTCGCCGATCCGTTCAAGGTGATGCTCGGCGGCAATTACACGCATGCGACGAGCCATGGCGTATCCTATCTGGTGCCCACCAACTTCGATGACCGGCGCTTCCTGCCGTTCGTCGGCGCGACCTACGACCTGACGCCGACGATCAGCGCCTATGCGAGCTATGCGACGATCTTCAATCCGCAGACCGAGTTCGATGCGCAGAACCGGCTGCTCGCACCGATCACCGGCGACAATCTGGAGGCGGGGCTGAAGGGCGCGTGGTTCGGTGGCCGCTTTAACGCCAGCGCCGCGGTCTTCCAAGCGCGCCAGAACAACACTGCAGAGGCCGCCGGCTTCGACACCGCGCTCGGCCGCACCATCTACCGCGGCGTCGACGCCAAGTCGCAGGGCATCGAGGTCGAGGTCGGCGGTCAGCCCGCCGCGGGCGTGCAGGTGACCGGCGGCTTCACCGTGATGCGCGTGCGCGGCGAGAATGACGAACCGGTCCGCACCTTCGTGCCGCGCAACACCGGCCGCCTCAACCTGTCCTACACGCCGCAGGGTCTGAAGGCGCTCAAGCTCGGCGCGTCGGTGCAATATCAGGGGCGCTTCTATTTCGAGCCCGGCACGGTGTCGTCGACCACCGGCCAGCCGATCCGCATCACCCAAGGCAACGTCGCGACGGTCGATCTGTTCGGCCGCTACGCGCTCACCGAGAATGTCGCGATCAGCGCCAATCTGCAGAACGTCACCAACGCCAAATATCTCACCGCGCTGACCTTCGACCAGAGCCGCTACGCCGCACCGCGCGCGATCCTCGGCACGATCAGCCTACGCTATTGAGCGACGGGGCGCAGGCGGACGATGGCACCGCCTGCGCCCCCGGACGTTTTCCCCGGCAGAGCCAAAGGAGATGTCCATTGCCCGATGACAATCACGACAAGCCCGTCCTCTACATCCCCGACAGCCCCAATGTCGGCGCCGCCGATCCCGACGGCGACCCCAACGATCCCAAGCGCGCCGCCAAGGACCAGGCACGCGCCGACGATCTCGCCGCCAAGGTGGCGATCGGCGACGAACTGTCCGGCTATGAGAAGGTCGCCGGCCGCGGCATCGCCCGCGACTGACCGTCTGGCGCGGCGCCTCAGCGCCGCGCTACCCGCAGCACGGTATAGCCCGCGATCCCCGACAGCAGCGAACCGAGCAGCACGCCGAGCTTCGCCTCGGTCTGCAGCAGCGGCGCATCGGGAAAGGCAAGCAGCGTGATGAAGATACTCATCGTAAAGCCGATCCCGCACAGCAAGGCGACGCCGAAGAGCTGACGCCGCCCGGCATGCGCGGGCATGTCGGCGAGACCGAGCCGGATCGCCAGCATCGCGCAGCCGAACACGCCGGCGACCTTGCCGATCACCAGCCCGACCATCACCCCGAGCGTCACCGGCGCCGCCAGCGCCCCCGCGGGCAGGTCGAGCAGCGGCACCGCGGCATTGGCCAGCGCGAAAACCGGCACCACCAGAAACGCCACCGGCCGTTGCAGCGCATGTTCGAGCCGGTGCAGCGGGCTGGGATCATCCGCGCCGGACCGTCCCCGGGTGCGCCGCATCGGGATGGTCAGCGCCAGCACCACCCCCGCCAGCGTCGCATGCACGCCCGAGCGCAGCACGAACAGCCAGAGGATCACACCGATCGCCAGATAAACCGACAGCCGCTGCACCCCGCAGCGGTTGCAGCCGACCAGCAGCGCGACCGCCACCGCCGCGCCGGCGAGGTCGGGCCACGACAGGCCGGCGGTATAGAAGATCGCGATGATCAGCACCGCGCCGAGATCGTCGAGGATCGCCAGCGCCGCCAGGAACACGCGCAGCGACGCCGGCACGCGCGCGCCGAGCAGCGCGATGACGCCCAGGGCGAAGGCGATGTCGGTCGCCGCCGGGATCGCCCAGCCCGACGCGGTCGGTCCGCGATTGACCGCGAGGAACAGCAAGGCGGGCACGATCATCCCGCCTGCCGCGGCGACCCCGGGCAGCATGCGGCGCGGCCAAGTCGACAATTGCCCGTCGACCATCTCGCGCTTGATCTCCAGCCCGACGAGCAGGAAAAAGACGGTCATCACCCCGTCGTTGATCCAATGGCCGAGCGACAGCGGGCCGATGCCGGCATGCAGCAGCGCGGCATAGCCCGGCCCGAGCGGCGAATTGGCGATGGCCAGCGCGACGACCGCCGCCGCCATCAGCACCAGCCCGGCGGAGGATTGCGCGGCCAGGAAGGCCCGGATCGCGCTGGTCCGCGCACGGTTGCTGTGGGTCATGCGATCATCGTCCGGATACGGTCGGCAGGCCCGCCCGACGCGAAACCCTGCCCGCTTCTTGCCCGGCGCGCCGCCGGCACCAAGCCGAATGTGACGATGATAAGGTGGAAATTCCGATGCCGCGGCACCGGGAGGCCGAAGTGGCTCTATCCGATCCCTCTGGGGTGGAGGAATGCTGCCGGATAGAGCCAAATCAGGATGGTGGGCGTGGCAAGGATTGAACTTGCGACCCCTGCGATGTCAACACAGTGCCAACACCACATCTAACCCAAAAAGCCCAGAAAAGCGCCACTTAGTCGTTCTAGACGCAACCCTATCAGTTCAATCTGCATCACACAATGTGATTGCTTGTGTTGGATGTGTGTCGGCGCGTGCTGGTCTGCCATCTACCTATCCTGCACCTTTTTGGCCGCACATCACCGCAGTTTCATAGCAAAGCCGTTACGCACCCTGAAACGCTCAAGAGACGAGCTAACCCTGGCGCTCTAACTTGACGTGAAGACGGGCGGGGACCAGACCGCTATTAATCGCGCTTGGAATTTTGAACGCGCATCTTACTTTCCAACCGTTTTCACGTTCCAGCCCCTGTCTGCAGTAGTATCATAGACGATCACGTTCATACCCTCCATGCCTTTAGATCTCATAAACCCAAATAGCCAATTCGAGCGCGCAGCCCTGAACTCGTTCCAACTGGGCAAACCTCCGACAAATTCGATAGGAAGTTGGGGAAAGGTGTATCGCCCATAATCACCGCGACTTGCAAAATCTAAGGTCTCCTGAGCATCAAGCTGCCTAGTCAAACTAGCCAAACGCTTCGGAACAAGTATGGTGTTTAACACGCCTCTCACCTCAACGTCGGAACTCTCAACGAAAGAGGGCCGATCGCCCACTTCAATTTCCGCTTTTGAGTAGAGAAAGGAAGGCTCTAGATCGGCAACAGCATCATCGGGAAGCGGCACCCCAACCGAACCTTCCATCGCCACTATATAGGCGCAATTAGTCGTTGCCCAAAGTGCTTTCCTTGACTTTCTCGAAACTGATGAGAAATCAACTATCCGAAGATCGTCGTCGAGCTCGATTGCACGATCGGCCCCTCGTTGCAGGGCTCGAAAATGCGAAACAAGACGCGTGTTCGCAGCGGCTTCATATGCACCAGAAAAGCCTGCATGCCAAAACCAGTTAGTAAATAATTCAGGAGCATCTCTGAGCCGGCCCCGAGCTGCCAATGCTATAAACGGTGGCAGAAGGTTTAGATAGGGCATGTAATCTCTGCGGATAACCCCGCAGTGCGCTCGAAGAAATGTTACCACCTCGCTGGCAGCCAATGCAACTGCGTCCCATTCCTGCTGTATGTCGTACTTTGTCAGTTCTAAAACAGCTGCCTGCCGGAGATCATTGGATCGAAGCAGAGCAATAGCCTGCAATAATGGTAGTCCATCATCGCCGAAAAATGAATTTAGCTCTAATGACGATTCCCTAGCGCTGATCCACTTCTCTCTGAGGTTCCATGAGGCATCAAATGATTTTGCAACAAGCAAATCAAATGTGTTTAAGGTCAATCCTGTTTTATTTACTTTTTCAAAGATTCGAGCTATCGCGGAAGGCTCAACCTCACGATCTAATTTAACAACCGGAAACTCGTAGTCATGGATTGCACTTAACCGATATGTATAGAGGTTCGTAATCAACTCTTTTAGATTTTTTACTCTTAAGTCGTCCTGTACGGTAGCCAACAGCTCATCCCGCCAGGTAAAGAAGGTGGTGGGCGATTGAAGTGCGGAGATCGGTATAATTCGCTCTTTCAGTTGATGCTGAGTAGACGAGAAATGTCGATCCCACAACCGGCGGCGGATTGACAGAATACCTTCCTCGATATCCTGATCATCGGACAAGTCCCACCGAATTGCGTAAAGAGACTCCCCTACACCATACAGAGCTTGAAAGAGGGAGGTTAAGCGTTGCTGACCATCAAGAACGCCGTATAGAACCTTTTTTAAGGGCGGCGCGCCATCCATAGGGCGCATTGCAAACAGCTCACTTTGCCCTTCTAGAAGCAGAAGGCTCCCCGCGGGCCAGCCAGCAAATACGGTCGCTAGTAGCGATCGAACGTCTGTTTCGTTCCAATCAAAATCACGTTGGAACTCGGGTATGCCAATCCTTCCACCGCCAATACCGTCCACCAGCCGCCCAAGGTGGAACTGCTCAACCGAAGTATTTGAATACCGCATTATACAATCCTGTCGGCAAAGGTAATTGGTAATCCACCCAAACGAGATAATTGCTCACGATACCAGCTCGATGGATAAAAGCCACGATCACCTACATGCATATAAAAGTATTCGGTATCAGCACCAAGTCTTCCTGTAACCGATGATACGACCAGTACCGTTACGTCATCGCACGTAACCAGTGTATATAGCGGCCTATTGTCAAGCAGTCGTACTGCTATACTGCTGTTTTTGGCTAATTGTCCGCTGTCGCGTAGCGCCTTCCAAGTTCGTTCAATTCGTTCAGCTGCCTGCTTAACAGAGGCTGTATAAGCTGCGGTGTCGACGGCGAGAGATGCCGCAACATCAGCGGCGTAGCCTTGATTCACGTCGCAAACGAAAAAAGTAACATCAATTGGACGTGTTTTACCATTCTCGAATAGACTTATAATGTGAGCATCTATCCAGGGCAGCGGGTCGGTCAATAGAAAATACATTTCTGATTTTGAGCGGAAAACGCCACCCCAATCTACCGATCGTAGTTTTCCTGACTGCATTACTTGCTGGGCCGCCAAATTACGGCTCATACCAGATAATTTTAGCATTTCGCGATAAACGTTGCGTCTAAGCGCAATTTCAAATATCAACTGCAACAAAGCTGTTGACACAATTGTCGTCATCAGCGCGACGACGGTACTTTGTATCCATGGCGTCGCTATTTTACTGCTTAGCCCAGTACCAAGAAAACCTAAAACGGCAATAAAGAACGCTAAGAAGAGCGCTTTCCAGTTTGTCGACTCACCAACACTTCCAAGATCGTCTTCACTTGCCATACGCGCGCACGCCCCCCTCCCCGCCGGCTTCATCGGTGAAGCGTTGACGTATTCTAAGCCATAGGACGAACGCATGTCGACCCGGCGCCGCGTAGAAAACAGTTTATGTCGCGGCGGGGACATAAAGCCTTCCGTCCGATGCGGATGTATTGTGAGTGGTGCGCGAAATCGAGGCTGAGCGCTCGGTCGCGTCGCGTCCAAGCTGAGAGACCGCTTATTGATCGCCACCAGTACTTCTTTAACGTTTGCTCAAGCACAAAAGTCGGCCCATTTGGGTATACTCTCGCGGATCGTCAGCAAGAGACACTTTTCGCGTCTAAATAGGGTTGCGCCCGTTCAAAAGAGACGTATGACTCTAATGGTCTAAAGTCTATTGAGACGGAGTCGGTGATGCTGGTGGGCTACGGTCGTGTTTCAAGTTCTTCGCAGGATTTGGATATCCAGCACGACGCCCTTCGTGCCGCCGGTTGCGAAAAGCTTTTCATGGAAAAGGAAAGCGGCACCTCCACCGATAACCGCAAGGCCCTCTCCGATGCCCTCGAATTTATCCGCGAAGGCGATTGCTTCATCGTGACCCGGATTGACCGCCTTGCGAGGTCCGTAAGCGACTTGGAGACGATCGTCGCTAAGGTGAAGGCCAAGGGGGCATTCCTGAAAGCCGTAGACCAGCCTATCGATACGTCATCCCCCGCCGGAGTCGCTTTCCTTCAAATGCTCGGCGTCTTTGCGCAGTTCGAGACAGCAATCCGCAAGGAACGCCAGCTTGAAGGCATTGCCAAGGCGAAAAGCGAGGGGCGCTACAAGGGCCGTAAACCGACCGTCAGCGTCGAACAGGTGAAGGCCATGAAGGCAGAGGGAGTTCGGCCTGTTGATATTGCCAGCAAGCTCGGGATCGCCCGTGCTAGCGTTTACCGCGCCCTTGCTGCTTAAATCGCTATGACCTTTGGCAAGCCTTTTCGTGCCATCCCCATCAAAGAAGGAAGGTTATTTCGCCGCAAGCGTCGCTTCGCGTATTGGAGTTCCTGTAGTCGTGCTTAGTGCCGCCGCCGTTGCCGAGTTTGAGCGCGATCTGCTGATCGAGCCGACACAGGCGGGTCTTAGTCGCGCCAAGGCTGCTGGTAAGGCTCTCGGGCGTCCACAGACGCTGTCTAACGATCAACAGGACGCTGTACGGGTCGCTCGCGCCGCCGGGGTGTCCCTAGGTGTGCTAGCAAAGTTGTATGGCGTATCCCGTGCTGCGATCCAGCGGGTGAACAAACGCGCTATCTAAAAGGGCTGTTTGGTCTGGGTCGTGGTACCGGCGGTTTTCGGTGGCTGGCTCACTAAATCGCAACGCCAACGAAGTTAGCAACGGAGGCAGTCCGAAACTAATGGACCGCCTCCCGCTTCTTAAAACCGAATTCCCATACCATAAACAACCTGATGACGCTTGGGTTCGACGCTTGCCCGAACATCGTCGCTAATTACAGATTTGTCGCCATAGCCGGTATAGACGTACTCAAGGCGTCCGTATACGCGACCGCTCAATGTGCCTTCTATTCCACCGCCTACGTGGAAGCCATTAAAGTTACGACCCTCGTTTTCATCAGCGAGAAGTAGGTCGTTGTCTTTGTAATCGATCGTGGCGCGACCATTGGAATAGCCGCCCTTAGCATACAAGGCGAATTGTTCGCTGACAGGTACGCCTAAGCGCACACCGGCAGTCAGATTGCGGCCCGAACGGAGGCAAAGGCGGTCGTTGCCATAAAGCTCGCCACATTCCTTAGCCGTGGAGTCTTCAATGCCGACGTAGCCGCCGAGAAGCACGTTGTTTAGGGCATAGTCATAGCCGAGTTCGCCGCCATACACGACTCCGCTTTTGCTCGCGCTGCGGCTGATGCTATTTACACCGTCGGATACTGTAGCCTCAATACGCGGACTATCCCATCCGACCCTGGCTTCGATACGCGCGCCGGTGAATAGCGGGTTGATAGCTTGAGCCGAAGCTGACGATGCCATCAACGTGGCAATCGACACAGCCCCCAATACGACGAATTTCATTGATACCTCCCGAACCGGCAACGCTGCCGGCCGGCTCTCTTAAGCATGCAGACAGTTAACGATATTTTACTATAGACGTACCTAACGTCCTTAGAGCATCGACGTGCCATGTTTGAGTACGCTTTGTCACCGACCATCTGCGCCTATTTAATAAAAGTCCAAAGCGGCAAGCATGTTTGAAGCACCACAATATTAGGTCCCATGCGGTCCTTTATACTACTAGCACATCAAAGAACCCACAGGCCTCGCCAATCCCGTTGACACCCCATGAAATCCGTTTTCCTACGTTCTTTCAAAAGCTGGGGGTGATGATGCAGCGATGTGGTTCTCACAGCAATTGTCAAATTCTGACCTTTAAGCATGATATTCGACGTTGCCTCTAAGTGGTTGCAACGTAACATCAAATGGCGCTAACCCCCAAAATTCCTACGGGGGAGTATATAGGTTGAAATTGAACAGAGTTAGTTTGGCCGGCACTATAACATTGGCCGTCCTACTTGCAGGGTGCGGTGGCGACGGAAGTTCTGGCAGCGGGAGTGTGCCCGTGGTTGTCGCGCCGACGCCAACTCCGACACCGGCTGCTACTCCAACGCCGACGAACACGGTTCCGGTCGCTAATCCCGGCCCTAATCAAAACGTATTGACGAAAACTTCTGTCACGCTGGACGCTAGCAGTAGCGTCGATGCCAATGGTGATACGCTGACGTACAAGTGGGCGTTTAAGTCGCGACCTTCGGGTAGCACGGCGGCGCTATCATCTATAACGGATGCAAAGCCGACTTTCATGGCAGATATTGCCGGAATTTATGTGGTGACCCTGATCGTAAACGACGGCAAAGTCGACAGCCCGCCAGTTGATGTTACGATCACGGCTTCTGTTGCCAACGCGGCTCCCGTCGCTAACGCCGGCCCGGATCAGAATGTCAAAAACGGCTCCGTCGTAACTCTTGATGGTAGTGCAAGCAGCGACGCTAACGGCGACGCGCTTACCTATCAGTGGACCATGGACGCCCGTCCTACCGGCAGCACGGCGGCGTTGTCGTCTGCTACCATCGCAAAGCCGGCATTCATTCCAGATGTTGCCGGAAATTATGTCCTCTCGCTTATCGTTAGTGACGGCTCTTTAAAGAGCGTGGCGGATAGCGTGACGATTACGTCGAGCAGGACGAACGCGGCGCCTGTCGCTAATGCGGGGAAGGATCAGAACGTCCCCACACGCTCGACTGTTACGTTGGACGGTCGAGGTAGCAGCGACGCTGATGGCGATGCGTTAAAGTATGATTGGAATTTGACCTCGAAGCCCACTGGCAGCACGGCGTCTCTATCATCAAACGGCCAGCCAATTACTAACTTTACCGCTGATGTTGCGGGGACATATGTAGCCACGTTGGTAGTGAACGATGGAGCCGTTGATAGTTCCCCTACGACGGTGGCAATCAAAGCGGTAGCGCCGTCGTTAATGCTATACAGAGTAGACGAATTTACTGGGCAGCGAGAGCTTCTGACGTTGCCTTACACCACCTCTGCGACAATCCAGAAGTCGCAGACTTGCGTAGGATCGGGTTGCCCGGCGACAGTTACTATCGACAAATTCAGTTTTTCGGCTAGTGGTGGAAGCTTCACCATCCAAGATGTTACCGCGGTCAATCTGACCACCGGCTCCAATGTTGCCGCGTCCTTCGGGAACTTGACCAACGGCACAGTGGTGCAGAACGGGCAAGCGTTCAACTTTAGCCTTGAGTCGGGCTTTACGCGTGGTCAGAGCGTGAATCTGCGTTATGAGTTTACGATAAAGGAAACTGGCGATAAGTTCTCTTATACAGTAGAGCTTAGGACAAACTGATCTAGATCAATGTACAAGAATAAGGCGGGGTGTTTCCCCGCCTTATTTTTTGTCTAGCTAATGCTCATGCAATAGGTAGGCATATAGGAAGTGAATTAACAAGCCACCCTTGGACAAAATAGAACGGGTGAAAGCGCATACAAGAGTCGTATATGACGACGACGCTTCTTTTAGAAACTTTGCCTAGCCATCGTGCTGCTAATACTGCCGTCAAGCATTGTAGAGCGATCTATCGCCTGTTCTACCTTGCAGGAATGCGGAAGGTGGTAGGGGCGACAGGGGCAGCGAACTTTGGATTACACCAGAGTAATAATGCAATTCAAAACGGGGGCGGGATTTCCCTGACGAATCGCGCCACCGTGATTTTGTTGCTGGATAGCACGATACCGGCGCTCCACAAGCCGCCGGCAAACAAGCTGATGGCCTCTAGCTTAGTGCCATCGACGTTTCTTATATCCTTTTGTCTCAAAAGGTCGCTTGGCCAGCTTTCGCTGTAAGCGTTAATTGAACTAATACTCGTTATCGGGAATTGTGCGAGTGCGGTTCGCCCGTTAGTGATTTGAGTAGTTGATGCCTTGGGAAACTTACCACGGTCTGACGGACGCCTCGAAACATAAGCCCGATTTGATCGAGCGTACTCGTCATCAATGCTAAGCTTTGCACCGATGCCACGCTTTTGCTGTAGAGCGGCAAGAAGTCGGATCACCTTGAAGCTACGCCGTGCGGTATCAGCCTCTGCCTCAAAGAAGTCGTAGCTTTTTCCATCGCAGCGTGAAGCGGCGGCATCTTTGATAGCCCAACGATAAAGCTCTTTCGTATAAACCTCCGCGGCCCGCGCTGGTGGAAGAGTGCCGTTCATCCGTGTCACCGGTGATAACTTGACGGTTACCCTTGTCTTCTCACAAAAGTCCGCTTCATCAGAAGGTCGGGCTGCTGTATACAGCCGTATTTCACTTACGATAGGGCTTTCTGGCGGGGGCGGCGGCATTATTCCTATGGGGCCCACACTAGCTTCAACGATTGGCGGATGATTAGGCGCAAGCAGAGCATCACCCAACTCTGCCGGTGTCATAGTCTTAGCTTGCTCTAAGGTTATAGCCGGGCCGTTTTGGCGTACATCGACCGTCGCGATCATCAGCAGCAGCGTCAGCATCTAATTATCGCCCCTTTTGCCAGTGAAGGTAGCATTTAGGATTTACATCTTAGTTCTATGTGCAACATCTACAACCTCGAACTCTTCCGCACAATGCGTTGTCTATCGTGAGGTTCGGCTATCACGAAGTCCTAGAAACGCGCCGACCCTGTCATACCGGCCCATTCACATTTTTAAGCGCATTTTTCCGGCATCCTCACACTAGCTGTGCTTAGAAGGCAAATCGTCCGGTATCTGCCACCGCAGCCATTTACAGCCCCGTACAGCGCCAGTTGCTTATTAGGCTACCTACGTAGCGCTCGCATCCATTTCGGCGTCGGCTGGCGCATTTTCGGCGCCTTAAAGGCGACACTGCTAATCGTTCGGTTCTGCCCGATCATCGAGCAATCTCATTTGTGTTTTGGTTCGGTCAGCTTCATGACCCTGTGTCCAAGGCCGACCATGATGGTGTGCAGATGAGCGACACGGATGATTTGATCGCCCTTATCTATGGCGAGGGCTTTAAGACGGGAGCCAATCCCGATGGAACGCGTCTCGACTGCCCATTTTGCGATGATCGGTTGGAGCTTTGTAGGGCATGGCTTGCGGGCTTTAGCACCGGACGCATAACGCGGAAGGCGAATGGCTGACGTGTCTCGATACGGATGCGTAAACGGGAAGGTTGGAAAAGCGAAGGCATCCGCATGATCGCCATCGGATGCCTATCCTTAGTCATTCTGCCGCTTATTGGGCTTGCCGTAGGGGCTACGTCGGTGGGCCATACCTAGCGATCTGGTTTGCGGTAGCCGGACTCATGCTAGCTGTGCTGGTTTGCGCCGTTTCAGCATTGGCTTTGGCGAAGGCGGGGCGGCGTTAGGCTTCAAGCCCCGTATGAGCCCCGTAGAGCGCCATTAGACGTCAGCCCTAGCCCCCCATCCGCCGCCGCCGCCTTGGCGTCCGATGGTACATTTACGGTCTGTTGCGCGTCGAACGCGACCGGACAACGAAAAAGGTTCAGATACATGGCTGCGGGGGCCTTTGTCTCACCCCCTTTCTCATACACTTTATGCTACTACTTCTACCAAATGAAACGATCAACGATATTAAATAACTTAGTAATATCGTCACTATTAAATAACTTACTATTAATTACTCGATTGTGGGCGGGATGTAATCACACAAAAAGTGAAATTCAAGAATTGTCAGCTGCGGTAGCGCGTGCTTCAACACCCTCCTCAAATCGGAGCACCATGATGATCACAGCCAATAGTATCCCTACTACAAATCTTCTCGAACAATGCTTTCTCATAGTAATCGGTAGAATTGTTCACGTGGAAGGTAGCAATATTGAGGACTCACACCAATCAGGAAGGAACATGATTGATTCTGCGCAAGCGTCATCTCTTCGCCAAATTTATGGTGAAGATTATATAGATTTGGTTCAAATGCCTACTCGGATCGAATCAGCTATATCTGATCGCGGAATCACTGCGCAGCTGAAGGCTTCTATCGAGTGCCACAGCGTCGAGCATTTTGAAGCGGTAAAGGCGCGGATCGTCATGGGCTGGAACGCGCTGAACGGATTGGCAGGTGTACCATACGTGGGGCGCTGCGACTCTGCATCAGAAGCCAGCGCATTCATTAAGCCTGAATGGCGCGGCCTCCTCTGATTAGGGCCTTAGAAGCGCCGGGGCGGCTAAGACCGCCCCGGCGTCCTTGATGAGGAACAATCCGCCACTTGATCACAGGCGCCAACGCGTATTCGGCTTTGGCTCCGGTAAAAGCTAACCGCGGAGGGGAATGCTCCTGCATGCCGGATAGCGGTCAGAGAATGCAGGACACCGGACCTTGGTGTCTATGCTGCTAAGCTCGCTTCCGAACGTCGAAAGTAGTAGCCACGCCCAAAATAGATACCATGCGCTCTTAGTGCCCCTTCAAGCCGCGCGTCTCTATTAATTTTGCTTAAGTAGCTTGCTCCTGATCCACCACAAGCTGCCGTTACATCACCGAAGGAAAGCATGGTTCGCCCCTTCATCATATAGGTGATAACTTCTAGAGCCTTGTCCGCCTTTTTCATTCTCATCTTATTCGCTGGCATCCATCGCTCGATGCTGCAACCCGGAAAGGTACGACGGATAAGATCGCGGCGGTCGTCGCTATCGGGCATGATGAAGTAGGCGTTTGCTACCCCACACTCCCCGCCATCCCGAACGCGCACCCGGCACCTGCAAACCGCCTGATAGACGTTATGCATGAACTCGCTGTCCGCTTGTTCCTTCCGCTTCTCTTCATCTACAACGCCGGTAGCGTTTCCCGTCGCCACGATCGCCAACGCATCGTAAGCCCGATCGCCATAGTGGAGGGGGCCGACGATCACGACATTCTCGAAATCGCGATAGGCGTTCGTCCCGAGGTGGCGCCCCCATGTGATGACGGCTACCATTGAAGGATCGTCAATCATCCCGGCTAGATCGGGTGGCACCGTCGAACGCCCGTCATCATCCGGTGGTGCAAATTCCTTAGCCATGACGATGAGGAAGCGTTCGCTCGGTTTGGAGTTCACCGCCTCTGCAATGGCCTTGTAGATAGATCGCCGCTCATTGGGACTGCGCATCGCGCTTTTTCCGGCCCCACGGTCGTCCCAATGAATCGTCAAGTTGCTATAGCTCAACATCGCAGGATCGAGCTTGACCACGTCGATGCCGTAGGATGACCAATCGTCGTAGCGGTTCGAAAGGCGAGCAGACGCGTCGAGGACGAACAGCGGGCCAATATCGCTAGGCAGGGCTTTACCGATGCCGATGAGGCTTCCTTCCATTCCGGTAGCAGCGCCCATGTACGCCTTCGATCCCGCGAGCTTGGCTATCACTTCTAAAGTCCGCCGTGGAAGAGCCCCGATATTGGCCTTCGATTTTAGTAGCCGATCCGCCGTTTCTCTAAGATCATCAGGGACGGCAATAGAGCCGCCAACAGGAAGCGCGGTGGCGGCTACCGCCATATCGTAGAGTCGCGTCCGATCGCTGTCTTTCATTGACTTCAAAGCAGACGGAAGGGCCATCAAATCATCGACAGCGAACGAAGCAAATTCCGCTGCGGTCAGCGCCTCATCCCACACCCTTAACGCTCTTGGCATAGCTCTGTAGTAGAAGCAGGAGGCATCCGCATACTTGTCAACCTTAGCCAACTCACGACGTGCCTTGGTCTGTGTTACGAACAGGACTGGAACATGGTTTGCCTCATGGATGCCGGCGCCCCGTCCGGCGTAATCACTATTTGATGTATATACCGCGTAATCGTCTTTATCTAATCCGGAACCCGAAACGTAGGCATCAACTTCCTGTAGAGTAGCAAGGAAAATGATAACGCCCCCGCCCCGGAAGCTGCTTGATTTGTAGTCTCTTATCAGCTTCTGGGTGGTAACAGACTTACTGGTTCCACAATCACCGCTCATCACATAGACAGCAGGCTTTAAACGAAGCAACAAAGCCTCTTTCATTTTCGCTTCTAGTATCGAGTAGGATCGATCAATCTTCTCAGCTACAGTAAAAGAGGTTGAAATATGAGTAAGCTGCTTGTCTGGAGACAATCTATCAAGAGCTTCATCTGATAGATTGGTAACGTAGTTTTGCATTTTTTCCTTCAATAATCATATTAGTCCATAATATCTAAATATATGGAAATGGACTAATTCCGATATATACCCTTCCATTTGGGCTGGCGCAGCTAGTGAAAGCTACATTGGTCGATAGTCGACGTGACCTATGATACTGCTTCCGGTATACGGCGAAGCCGCAACCGTAGTCAGCCCTTGACGATCAGCGGCGAACGAGGCGTGGCATAGCCCCGCCCCGTTAACATTCCTACGGCTAGTTAGAGTACGTCTTATCGCCCACCACGCCCAAGTTAATTTAACTATAATCTATGTTTATGGATTATCTTAATGCCGGCGTTTAAACATTACTATTACCGCGTTTATTAACAATTTTTGTCCGCGCTACCCGGGCCTTGTCTCGTCAATAAACATTGATCTATTAGTTAGATCAGCTCTTTGCTCACATTATTTCGGATAGAACGCGAAACTTCACAGAGTATCTTAGCTAACGATATTCCTACCGCCGCCTACTTCCGCATCCCACGACCTACCCGTGAGCTTCTTAGCTAAATCTGCCGGTCTTAAATGGGTGTAACGCATCAGCATCCGTGGGTCCTTATGTCCACTGATGACCGCAAGCTCAGCTGCGGAAAGTCCCATTTCCGCAAATCGGCTAATCGCCTCATGCCGCAGGTCATGAAACCGAAGGTCGGGCATCCCAGCCCTTTCCCTTACCCTGTTCCATGATAGCCGAAGCGCCATGGCGCTCATCGGGAACACCCGCTCTTCGCTGCGGGATAGAGCCTGTAGGATCGCCACGGCTTTATCAGTAAGTGGTATCGTCCGGGCATTTCCGGTCTTCGTGTGCGGAACGTGTGCAGTACGGCTCTGCAAATCGATGTAGTGCCACCTTAGGTCTAGAAGCTCCCCACGGCGCAAAGCCGTTTCGATGGCAAGGTAGATAGCAGGGGCGACCAGCTTATTGCGGTTCGATGATACCGCCAGCCGCAACCGAGCAAGCTCATCCCGTTCTAACCGTCTGTCGCGAGCATTACGAACGGGAGAACGACGTACTTGATCCACGACATTTCGCGGAACGCAAAATCCCCAATCGCGGCGCGCTACCTCGACAATGTTACGTAATAGGCCAAGTTCTCGGGCTATGGTCCCCGGCTTGACGAAGGCCGCCCTGCCGTCTCTGTAAGCGGCGATAGCGACAGCAGACAGGTCCGCAAGGCTTAGCGATGCCATGGAATGCAAGCGCATCTTGCCAAGCCGAAGGCGCTCGCTTTCTTCACTTCTTTTACCGGGAGTGACCTCGACTATGTAACGGTCGATTAGGTCACCAAGCGTCGTACCACGTAACAAAGTTCGGCTGCACGGCTCGTCGCCCCGGTCAATGGCCGCCTCTCGATCCCGAGCCCACCGTTGCGCATCAGCCTTGGTGCGAAACGTCCGGTATTCGGGTTCAAATCCCTTACGACGAATCTGCGCGAACCAACCGGTCGTCCGCTTGCTAATTGAAGCCATGATATGCGCCCTTGTGTCCGTTTTGTGTACGGAGCGTCCAAGTAGCAGCTATAAAGAGCCGAAGTGGCTCTATCCGATCCCTCTGGGGTGGAGGAATGCTGCCGGATAGAGCCAAATCAGGATGGTGGGCGTGGCAAGGATTGAACTTGCGACCCCTGCGATGTCAACGAAGCGCGGTGAGCATAAAACGGCTGAAAACGGTCGATTCTGCGGCTCCAAGATCTGGAACATTCCGAAAACATCGATCCGTTTCGCCACCCTTTACCGCAGTTTTACCGCGGGGTAGACGCTTCGCCCGACGCGGTCGGACGGGTCTCGAGCGACCGCAACGACAACCTCGCAGTCGCGGCGGAACGCATCCTCCCCGGCCTCCACGATCGACGCGGGCGGCAGCGTCGGACCGGGCGACCCAATGCCCCGCAGAGGCGGCGGATGCTCGAGGAACCCCGCCTGCCTCCGGCGTGCCGCTGAGAGAGAACGCCGCGCCGCCGGCGGGGGACCGCGAAGTCGGCGCGCGATGTCGAGCCCCCGCCCGGCCCGCGTCGAAGACGTTGGGCCATCCGCCGGCGAGCCGATCCTCCCGTCAGGCGCCATCGCGCACCGGGGGAACGTCAGGGGGGATCGGCGGCGCGGTCGTCTGATCGCAAGCGGTCGTCAGCGCCATGGCATCTGGATCGGGAGCAGCCCCACCTCGAAGTCGAAGACCGTGTCGCCGCCGCGATGAGTCGCGGCCATCACCACGTAGCCCTGCCCACGTAGAAGCGGATGGTCGACAACATCATCCAGGGACCGTCCCGGACTCGCCGCGACGCAGGTATCCGGCAGCCGCCCGGCCACACTGATGCGCGCGTGATCGGATGCGGTCGAAAGTTCGAAGCCCTCCCCACGCAGGGTGACGTCGAGCGATCGGCCGGCGACCGTCACCTCCAGCCGGTCGTTCAGCTCCCCCGCCGATACGACCGCGCCCCCAAGGCGCATGGGTGGTGCCGGCATGTCCAACCGGAGGGCTGCAGTCGGCCGTCCCGCGCGGCCGAACAACCTGATCCTCGGCATGAGGCGGATCGGCGGCATCCCAGCGGCAGCGAGCCATCCGCGACACGGACGGATCGCCCATAACGCCGCGGAGACGTCCGATCGGGCCGACGCCAGCATCGATGGGGCGAGGACCGACGTCGAGACGATCGCGGCGTTGAGGTACTCCCGGAACGCGGCGAGCCGCATCTCGCCGACGAGCAGATCGACGGCGTGCATCTGCGCCCGGGCGACGCGTCCGGCTTCTTGAAAGGTTTCAAGCGTGGGTTCGAACGACGGCTTCGCCCCGCCGCCGCCTTCCGTCGGGACTCGGCGTTTCGCAGCCGGGGCTGCAAGCCCCTTAGTCTCTCCAATACCGTCTTGGCCTACCGCATCGCTCATGACGCCCCGGGACGAGGTGTGGGGAGATCGCGCCCTCGCGCGCGACAGCATGACGAACAGACGGCCCGCCCGCTTAGAGTTCGACATTCGTCCGGTGTCCTCGAAAGCGAATGTTGAGGTCGACGATCATCAACACTGTATATGCATATATGCATACACTTTCAATCCCGCGCGGCCTGCGCCCGATACACGCCGGGCGTCGAGCGCCGCATCAGGAGGCCACCGGCATCATTGGCCCATGCAGAAGCGCCGATAGTCGATGGCGCTCTCGAACCCCAGAGCGATGGCCAGCGCCTTCTCGCGGATCTCGTCGCCGATCGACGGACCGTCGTGCCCACCGGCCAACGCCCGGCTCGCGACGAGTTCGCGTTCGAAGCGGGAGAGCGTCGCCGCGCTGACGCCGACGGCGGCCGCGACCATGTCCAGCGACAGGCCTAGATCACGTCTCCGCTGACGCGTCCGCGCGCCATAGGTCGGTAGACCGATGGGGCTCCACTCCGGCCATGCCGGCACCAATTCGCCCGGTTCCAAGTTCAACGCGGCCTGCAGTCTGAAGACCGTGTCCGCCGTCGGCGCGCGGCGCCCCCGTTCCAGCCTCACGATCGTCTCGCGTCGCAACCCCGTCATGCGGGCAAGGCGCGCCTGCGACCAGCCCAGCTCAATGCGGCGAGCGGCCAGCAGGCCGCCGAAATCGCGGGGAACCGCGGAGGCAGGGAAATTCATGGAAGAGGAAAATGTCATGTGACTTCCTTGCAGAGCACGTCTCGCGCCCGCCTACAAGAGCGGCGTGAACGAGACACCCAGCACCACCTACGCCAGGGGCCATGGAACAGCGCGTCACGCATCCGGGAGGTGAGACATGTCCAGCCTTTCTGACCTCGACCGCAGGCTCTCGCGCAAGATCGAAGCCGGACGGGGCATCCAGCTCACGTCGGAGGAACTCGACCTCCTGGTCACCTGCGGGGCCTATCAGGTCTTTCGCGACGCGGTGGCCGCCCATCAGAGGGAACTATGCCAGCAACGAAGCGAAAGAAGCCGCTCTACGAGCGAGGAGGGTACAAGCTCGTCCGCCGGGACGGGCGGACGTCCCTCGAGATCATCTGGTACGACGGCGAACGAAAGCGCGAGCGAAGCGCTAGCGCGGGTACGGAGGACGTTGAACAGGGGCGCGAAGCGCTCGACCGCCTCTATCTAGAACGCACGAAGGGCGATGCGTTCTGCCCCACGTGCGGCCAACGCAGGATCGCGAGCGGCGTCTTCGTCACCGCCGCCATCGCCGACCATCTCATCATGTCAGCCGAGAAGCCGTCCATACAGGCGATGACGGCCCGCCTGAAGCACGTGCTGGAGTACGTCGTGGCGACCGATCAGTCGACGATCCTCTGCGACGCGGTCGACGAGACCTGGATCGCCAAGTTCCGCACCTGGTTCGGCAAGCGACCCATCGTGTCTCCGGGAGGAAAGGAGCGGGTTCGATCGCTGTCCACGATCGAGAACAGCGTGCTCCAGCTCGCCGCCGCGATCAACCAGTGCGGAGGAGCGAGCGCCCGGTTCCGCGCGCGGCAGCCGAAGGAGGTGAACCGGACGCCGCAGCACCGGTCGGACGTAGCCCAGCTCGCCGACATGTTCCGCCACTGCCTCCTCCCCGCCCCCGGCAAGCAGCCGCCGGACCGGGCTCGACGTGAACGGGCAGCCCTGCTGGGCTTCCTGCGCATCAGCGTGACCACCCTGGCCCGGCCGGACGCGGCGATGGAGGTGTCGACCGACCCCGAGCGCAAGCAATGGAACTCCAAGGCGCGGATCCTCAATCTCAACCCGGACCGACGCCGCCAGACCCGCAAGTACCGTGCGACCGTTCCCGTGGGGGAACGGATGGCGGGCATTCTTGACGGCACGACAGGATTCGTCGTCCCCGTGCAGAGCGTCCGGTCGGCGTGGGAGACGATGGCGGCGTCGATCGGCCTTCCAGCCGAGGGCGAAGCAGGCACCAAGCTCATCCGCCGGTCTATGGCCGACATCCTGCGCCGGCGGCTTCCGCAGGAGGCATGGGGCGAGATCGAGATCTTCCTCGGCCACGACCGCTTCGACGACGTGTCCGGTCTCTACGCCCCTTTCCGGCCCGACTATCTCCAAAGGGCGCTCGCCGTCATCAACGAGGTGGTCGCAGAGATCGATGCCCTCGTACCGGGCGCCTTCCCGCAGCCACGGTCGAGCACTTGCTGATGCTCGCCAACGACATTCCGGCTGCCGCTCCAGACGGTCTCTACTCAGCGGTCATCGAAACCCCCGAGGGCAGCGAACATCCGGCAGATACAGGTTGACGGCAGCCGCTCCCCGGCGAACATGGAAACCGTGTCGGATCTTGATGAACTAAGAGCGATAGCTCGTGCAAAGGTGCCATTGGCGGCGTTGATCGCCGAAACCGTCGATCTGCGTCCGGCGAAGGCCGATCTCCGCGGCGCCTGCCCCTTCCATCCCGACGTCGACCGCGGCCTCTACGTCAGCCCGACCGGACATTTCCATTGCTACGCATGCAGCATGGCAGGTGACGTCGTGGCTTGGACGATGAGGGTCCAAGGCGTCGACGAAGCCACCGCTATCAGTCTTCTGCTGCGTTGATAGCGACCGCTTCGACACGCGACATCAGGATTGATTCCGCAGAGTGGTGTACGGCGTTTCGGCACGTCCGTGACGGCCTGAGGATCCGTCAGCCGCCCGAGACCTCGACCCTGATCGCAGCTGCGCGGTAAGTGCGCCGCGCCGAGCGTTCTCAAACGTGGGCACCCGTTCGAGCGCTCCACGACGTCTTCGCTTCATAGTCGCCTTCGAGCACCGCCACCGTGACGGATTGCCCTTGCGGCCCGCTCCCGTCCGATAGCCGTGCAGCTTCCGCATCCAGGCCTCGTCGCTTCGGATGAAGATCACCTGCTGCCGCATCAAACCTACATGCTTTCTGGAAAGGACATCAGACGATGGATCGGCCAAGTCGCTTTGAAAGGCCGATGCGTCGCGGTGGGGCGCACGACGAACGGCGAGGCACAAGGGTCCTGAAGAAGCTGCGTCGCCACACCAATCCGAGGCGGCTACAGGAAGGGCTTCTAACCAGGAGAAGACACGCATGAACAACGCCGATCTCGCCGAAACGCTCGTCATTAAGCACAGCATGACCAAGTCGGACGCCCGCAAGGCGGTGGACGACATCATGGCGGCCATCGTCTCCGCCGCATCGAAGGGCGATGAGGTCTCGCTGGCTGGCTTCGGCAAGTTCAAGGTGAAGGACAGTCCCGCCCGGGACGGTCGCAATCCTTCGACGGGCGAGGCGATCAAGATCGCAGCCTCCAAGAAGCTAACGTTCACGCCCGCGAAGGCGGTCAAGGATGCACTCAACGCGTGAGGTGACGGGCCCGCCCTCTGATGGGCGGGCTCACATGGCGTAGGTACGCCAAAGCCGCCTGATCCATCGGCCCAGCTCGACTTGGATCCATGCGGAAGTCCTTGCCTTTCACCGGTGTGTTGCCGCTGATCCGCACGCGAGTCGAGCGGCATGCTGAAGCCGCGGTGCATCCCGAGCACGAGCCGGAGGCCGAGGTCGGCGGCATAAGCCGCGACGGCGCTCTAATATACTGTGTTCCACGAGGCTGACCGGACGGCGCTGCGCCAGCGGCGTGCCGAAGTCACGCCACCCGCCCTTCAATCCATTTCCCGCATGCGATCGGCGGAAGATCCTTGGATCGTTCCGTCGATCACGTCGGACGCCGTTTCGCCACCCGCCCCATCCATGACGCTACGCGGCCGCCGGACGGCATCACCTGCTTCCGGTGCGGAGCCGCCGTATCTGGATACGGTACGACTGCACGGATGCCGGCTTCAGCCGATCAGCGACAGGCGGATCCAGATGATCAACCATTGCAACGGATCGACACCGAGATCACGATGCGTGCGCCAGACGGCGAGTCGTTCCGCGTAGAGTCTCATCGGCTTCCTTGGGGGGAAGAACATGAAGATCGCAGCCCGACCGGCATTCTTGCTTGCCATGACTCTCATCTCCGCGCCCGCCGCCGGTCAATCCTTCGAGGATGCGAACGCAGCCCTGATCCAGGCGCGCGCGGCGCTCAGGGCGGCCGAGGCGGCGTCCCAGGAGGCAAAGGCCAGCGCGGCGGCAGCAGCGCGGGCCGCCGCAGATGCCGACAGGCAGCTGGGAGAGGCCAAGCGCCTCATGGCTGCGCTCACGACGGGTGTTCCAGTCGCGCCGCCGACGTCCGCCCCCCTGCCGCCGGAGGACGCACGGCTCGCGGCGAAATGCCCGGACTCGAGCGCCGGCATCACGACTGTCCAACACTTTAGAGCGGTCGCCGATTGCGAGAAGCGGGCGCTGGCGGGCACCTCGATAAACCCCTTCAAGGCGAAGGTGGGCACCGGATTCGGCACAAGCGTGGTCGCCGGATCCTCCGGCGCGTCGGGGACCTTCACGCTTGAGAGCGTCACGCCCTTCCGCAATGTGTTCGATGGCGTGCCGTTCCCCGGTTCCGCACGTGTGGAGCAACAGCGCGTCGCGCGACGGCGCTTCGCCGTCGGCATCAGGGCCGACGTCGGCAAGGAGGATCCGAAGTTCGCATCCGTGGCGACGTTCGGGGAACTCGACCGTCTGACCTCGAAGGTCGCGCTGTTCGGCCGGTTCGGCTGGGATTACTCCACTTCCGAGGAATTCCGGTTCAGAAAGGGAGCCAAATCTGACTTCGTGGAAAAGCGCGCCGAGGTTCTGGCGGCGACGCTCGCGGCGGATTGCACGAAAACCCCCGGCAGGAGCTGCACGGGCATTGACCTGCTACGCTGGCTCTTCGAAGCAAAGAAGGAGGATGGCGCCGAGAGGCAGTTCGCGCATCCCGACTTCGTCAAGCTCTACAACGACGTGTTCTGGGGTCCACCGCCTGTCGACCCACGCCCCCTGTACGGCTGGTCGATCAAAGGCGAGATCTCGCGTCCCACCTTCGACTACTACCCCTTCGCGCTGGCGAAGCTGCCGGTCCCCTTCAAGCCCGGCGCATACCGAACCGGCGTCGATCCCGCGCAGATTCCACCCGACTTCGCCAATCGGATCGTGAAGGACGAGGCGCGGATCGACTTCTCTCTCAGCGGCCGCGCCTTCTATCATCTCAGCAGGTTCCGGACGGGCAACGCCCTGTCGCGTCGCGCGCCCTCGATGTCCCGTTTTGTCGAACGAACCTCCGGAACGACCTTCGTCGGCTCCCTGAGCTACGTGCGGAAGGACGAGATCGAACGCCAGTTCGCCGGCGTCGAGTTATGCCCGCCATCAGTCGCGGGTCAGGCCTTCGCCAACGACTCGTGCAGGACCTTGAACGTCGCGGCCCCGGTCCGGAGGGACAGCTTCGTCGCGGGCGCCGAGATCCGACAGGGCGTGGATCCCTTCTGGATCGTCCCGCCGATGCTCCTTTCGGCACGATACACCCGCGACTTGGAAACGAAGGAGAACGGGCTCGCAGCCCCGATCTTCTTCGGAACCGACCTCACCGGCACCTTCACCAGCGGCGTGCGCATCGCCCACACCTGGGGTGGGCGCAGCGCCGACGGGAGCAACCGGAAAGCCGAGACGCAGGTCGGCATCGTACTCGGGCTTTCCATCGGATTGGACGGGACCACGGGGATGGATTGAACACAAGCTCCGGCATCGGCCCGTGGCGTGCGCTCATGCTCCTTTGACAATGTGATCATCCGCTTGCGATGATCCTCCAAGAACCTCGGATACCACCGGCCGGCCAGTCCTGCGCCGGCTTCCCCGGTTTCGTCGACCGAGCCCGCCGGACGGGAACGCACTCGGATGAGCTCCTCGAAGCAGGTGGCAAGCGCGCCGTCCACGGTGGCGGCTTTGAGACGATCGTAAGAGATGTCGGGTAGACGGCGGCGGCGCGACCACCGCCGTCCGCCGTGCGACCGCAGAAGATGCACGGGCGCGGACGTCCGCCGACCTTCAACAAGATGCACGAGCCGCAGCGACTACGAAGCAAGGGAACAGCATGTCACTTCCGACCCGTCTAACCACCTGCTTCCACGAGGCGGGACATGCCATCGTGCAGCTGGCGCACGGCTCGCATCCTTGGATCGACTCCATCGCCGTCGAGGGACTTCCCGACGGGATCCTCGGCCTGGTGGACACGCCGTCGATATGGCAGCCCTCGTGTCTCGAGCGAGCGGCCAGCCGCGACATTCACGAGGTTTGGACCAGAGGGGCCTGGCGGGACGTAATCAACTACCTCGCCGGTCCCATCGCCGAACTGCGCTGGCGCAAACACGGCCTGGCCGCCATCTGGTTCGCCGCGGACGAGATGGCACGGCGGTGCCTGACCACGTCGGAGGAATCGTTCACGGATTTCGGCCGCGTCAGGCACAGGCTCGAGTGGGCGATCCCGGGTGACGACCACGCCAACTTCGTGAAGGCCTGGCTCGAAACGGAAGAGGAGGTTCACCGCTGGTGGGGTCCGATCACGAAACTCGCCCGTCTTCTCGCCGAGCGCGGGCGCATCTCGGACGATGAGCTGTACCCCTTCTGGAACGGCCTGCGGGACCATCGGTCGGAACGACGGCGTCCAAGGGATCAGCAGTAGACTAGGGCCTCTCTCTAAGGACCTAAGCTGAGGTGGCGAAGAGTTGAGCGGCGGTCTCGATCTCGTCGGTGGCTAGTCCCTCCAAGGTTCGCATGGCGCGCTTGATCTCCACGATCAGGGCGAACGGATCGAGATGGACTTGGGGGCGGTGCGCCGCCGGCAATTTCGATAAACTCGCCTTCGCCCGCGGCATCAATCTGCTCGCCGGTATCGCCGTACGGTCCTTGGCCGCATCAGAGCGCAAGGCGCAGGGAGTTATTCCGATGAGCGGTGCGGATTTGTCACCCACCGCGGCGGCCGCCAGCGCAGTCACCACCACGCTCCACTCGCGAGTCAGGAGTTGCGCCGCCAGCGCCGATGACATGCCGACGTCGGAGAGCTGGAACGCCAGACAAATCTTCAGGGCCTCCGAAAATCCGTAGGCGCGTCGATGGCCCGTACCGACTTTGCCGCTGTCCGGAAAGCCGAGCGTCTGCAGATGCTTGATGCGCGAAATGGTCGCCTCGTCGGCAGTCGCCGGGATGTCGAAGACCACGCCCACCACGCGAGCCATCTCTCGAGCGTCGATCGGCCGCAATCATCTCTCCCTGGAACCTAAGTGTAAGAGGAAAACCGTATATGCCGACCCACGACTTCCCGGAAGGCTTCGGCCGCATGTGCGTGCTCGACATCGAAACCGCACCCGACCCGCTCGCGCTCGCCATCGCCGGTAAGCGCGGCGGCGCGACCGAGCATTCCGCCGCGCTGCACTACATCTCCGACGCAAGCGTTCTCACCGCCACCGAAGACGCCGACGGAAATTGGCGCAACTTCGAATTGCGCTCCTTCTCCTGCGACCGCCTCGACGAAGTGAACATCCTTCGATCGATCGACGGGATGCTCGCCTCCTTGTGGGCAGGCGGGGGCACACTGGTCACGTATAACGGCGCTGGGCATGACATCGTGATGCTTCAGCGTCGTGCGGCGCGACATCTGATGTTCGACCTCCCCGGCATCGCCGCGGCTCACGCTCAGCGCCAGTTCGACATCATGCTTATGATGAAGTCGCCCCGCGAGCAGCGTTGGTCGAAACTGCGCGAGGTCGCAGCTGGCCTCGGGATCCCGACTTCCCATCAGCATGCCAACCGAGGACTGGATCCCAAGACCGCGGGGATGAAGAAGTCGCAGACCGACGTGTCGATGACGTTTCTCCTGACGCTGTATGAGCTGTCGATGCGGCGTCAGGATGCCGGGGCGGTCATCCGCGGGTGGAGAGCCTTCGGAGAGTACATCGCTCGCATGGGACCCCATGGCGACCATCTGGCCCAGTTCAGACGCCACCCACTCGGAGGGTCGCTTGAGGCCGGCTGAAAACTGACAGTAGCAGATGCGACGCCTCCCACAGAAAGTTCGACCTGCGCATGTCGTCCGCCGACTATCAGCAGCCGTTCGGCGAAGCGTTGATGTACGCCAAGGGCGCCGACGCCTGCATGATGGAATATGCCCGCCTCTACCAGAAGGCGCTCGACGATTGGAGCAAGGGCATTCCGCTGACCGCGGAAGACGACTTCAAGCTTGCCGCGCTGCCGTCGCACGCGTCGCGCCAGGCGTCCAAGGCGGTCGAACTCTGCTTCTATGCCGGCGGTTCGTCGGGTGCGCTCGCGGGCGGCAGGCTCAACCGGTATTTCCGCGACATGGCGATGTTCCGTACCCATCCCATCGCGCAGTTCCACACCGCCGCGATCGGTTTCGCCCAGGCGTATCTCGGCCTGCCCGTGCCGATGCTGGAGGCCGTGGGCGGCAAGCGGACCGCCAAGCCTGCCTGACCGGATCGTCCCTCCCACTCCCGCAGTCGCCGGACCACGGCGGCTGCGGGGTATTTGCGTTCCGCGCGGATCGCGGGGCTCATCAGGCCGGATCGACATTCACGGTTCGATGCGCCGCGCTCAGGCGCCAAGGGCATTGCAAGAAGAGTTAGTTCGCGCAGAGGCGCGGAGGATGCAGAGGGGTTTTGCCTGCTTCGCCGGCAAGCTGCCCGTCTCCGGCGGAAACCAGACCCCTCCGCGCCCTTGCGCGAAAATCCGGGCTAGAAGGCGACGCGGTCGCCGCCCTTCAGACCCAGGATATCGCGCGCTTCCTGCGGGGTCGCGATCTCGAAGCCGAGTTCCTCCAGGATGCGACGCACCTTGCGGACCTGATCGGCGTTGCTCTTGGCGAGCTCGCCGCGCCCCAGGTACAGGCTGTCCTCCAGCCCGACGCGGACGTTGCCGCCGAGCAGCGCGGTGAGCGTCAGGATCGCCAGCTGGTGCTTGCCCGCCCCGAGCGACGAGAATTGATGATCGTCGCCGAACAGGTCCTGGGCGAGGCGGCGCATGTACATGACATGCTCGGGCAAGGCGGCAAGGCCCCCCAGCACGCCGAACACGCCCTGCACGAAGAAGGGCGGCGTCAGTAGGCCCTGGTCGACGAACCAGCGCAGCGTGTGGACATGGCCCATGTCATAGCATTCGAACTCGAAGCGCGTGCCCAGCCCGTGGCCGAGATCGCGGATCACGCGCTCGATCTGGGCGAAGGTGTTGCTCATCATGTTCGTGCGCGTGTTTTCCAGGAACGGCTTTTCCCAGTCGTGCTTGAACGTGCCGATCTTTTCGGCGGCGGGAAACAGGCCGAAGTTCATCGATCCCATGTTGAGCGAGCACAGCTCGGGTTCCGCCCAATAGGCCGCCTCCAGCCGCTCATCCATCGTCATGCCGATGCCGCCGCCGGTGGTGATGTTCACGACCGCGTCGCACTGCTGCTTGATCGCGGGCAGGAACTGCTGGAACACCGATGCCTTGGGCGTCGGCGCGCCGATGTCGGGATCGCGCGCGTGCAGATGCAGGATCGCCGCGCCGGCTTCGGCCGCGGCGACCGATTCCTCGATGATCTGGCGCGGCGTGATCGGCAGGTACGGCGACATGGTCGGCGTGTGGACCGAGCCGGTCACGGCGCAGGAGATGATGATCTTGTTGGATTTGGCCATGCGCCGGGTCCTTGCCTGGGTCAGCTGAGCGAATATGCGTCGTCGATCGGGATCGCGGTGCCGGTGACGCAGCGCGCGCCCTCGCCGTCGACCAGCATCAACAGCACCGCGTCGAGATCCTGGACCTGCGCGGCGCGCCGCCGCGGCAGGCTGGCGACGACCTTCTGCCCCGCCTCGCTGGCGAGGAAGTCGGCGTTGAGCTCCGTTTCGACATAGCCCGGGCAGATCGCGTTGACGCTGATGCCGAACCGCGCCCATTCCACCGCGAGGCAGCGCGTCATGTGGATGACCGCGGCCTTCGACATGCCATAGGCGCTGAGCTGCGGCATCGAGACCATGCCGGCGACCGAGGCAGTGTTGACGATGCGGCCTTCGATCTGCGCGGCGATCATGCGGCGCGCGACCGCCTGCGCGACGAAGAAGGCGCCGCGCACGTTGGTCGCGAAGATCGCGTCGAATTCGTCGACGCCGGTGTCGATCGCGCGGCGCACCGGCGCGATGCCGGCGTTGTTGACCAGCACGTTGATCGGCCCGGCGAGCGCCTCGGCCGCGCCCACCGCCGCGTCGATGCCGGCGGCATCGGCCACGTCGAGACGCAGCGGCAGAATCTGTCCCGGCCCCGCATGCGCGTCCGCCAGCGATTGCAGCGCCTCCAGCCGGCGCGCCGCCGCGATGACGGTCGCACCGCGCGACGCCAGCGTCTGCGCGAAATGCCGGCCGAGACCGGACGAGGCACCGGTCACCAGCACGGTATTGCCGGTCAGCCAGCTCATCGCCCGGCATCCTTGCGCTGACGGGCGACGATCGCCTGCCGCGCCGGCGCGAATTGCGCCAGACCATAGGCTTCGAACAGGGCCGACGAGACGTCGTAATGATCCGCCAGACCGCCCTGCTCGACCGCGGTCATCAGGCCCTGGCGATAGCCGAGGCCGCTGCGGACGCAGGATTCGATCGCATCGCGGGTGGCGAGCCCCGAATCCACCGCCGCATAGGCGAGGTTGAAGTGCGGACGGACCAGCCGGTCGACGATCCGCCCCATCCGGTCTGCGCAGACGCTGACCTGGAACCCGGCGCCCTCCAGCGCGGCGCGTGCCGTGTCGAGCGCGGCGGGGTCGGCCTGCTCTCCCCTGACCAGCTCGACCAGGTTCGTCGGCGCGGCGTCGCCCAGGCGAAAACGCGCGAAGCCGAAGACGTTCGCCGGCGCATCCGGGACGAGCATCGCGAGGCAGGTGCGCCCCACCTCGACCAGCACCGCGGCAAAGCACTGAATATCGTCGGGCAGCACCGGCGCGTCGCCGGCGAGGATGAGCACGCGGGCGCCGCCCCCATCCCCTGCCCCGTCGCCCGCTGCGACGGGCAGGCCATCGGGAAAGGAGCGGCTCGGCCCGCTGGCGCGATAGTCTAGCGAAGCGTTCATGCGATGATCGTCCCCGTCTCAGGCGCCGTAGAGCGCGCTGGTGTCATAGGCGTAGAAGCCGCGTCCCGACTTGCGGCCGAGCAGCCCCGCGGCGACCATGCGGCGCAGCAGCGGCGGCGCGGCGGCGCGCGGGTCGTTGGTCACCGCGTGCATCGCCTCGCTAAGGCGGACCTGGGTATCCAGGCCGATCATGTCGAGCAGCTCGCACGGCCCCATCGCGAAGCCCATCGCCGCCTTCACCGCGCGATCGATGTCGGCGGGTTCGGCGACGTCCGCCTCGATCAGGTGGATGACGTCGTTGTGATAGGGGATGCAGAAATAGTTGAGGATGAAGCCCGGCCGGTCGCGCGTCTCGATCGCCTGCTGGCCGGTGGCAGCGACGAACGCCAGCGTCCGCTGCCACGTCTCATCCGACGTCTGGATCGCGCGCGAACATTCGACCAGCTTCATGACCTGCGCGGGCAGGCAGTAATGCGCGCCCGCCACCCGCTCCGGCCGGCGCGACGCCGCGGCGAGTTCGGTGATCGACAGGGTCGAGGTGTTGCTGAGGAAGATGGTCTGCGCCCCGCACACGTCGTCGAGGCGCTGCCACAGCGACTGTTTCACGCCGAGGTCCTCGAACACCGCCTCGACCACGACGTCGCAATCGGCCAGATCGGCGAGATCGGTGCTGAAACGGATCGCGTCCAGCGCCTGCGCGCCCTGCGCCTCCGTGAGCCGCCCCTTGCGTACCGATCCGGCGAGGAAGTCGGCGATCTGCGCGCGGGCGCGGTCGAGCGCCGCGGCGTCGAGATCGAACAGCGTCGTGGCGATGCCGGCGCGCGCGATCGTGATCGCGATCCCCGTGCCCATCGTCCCCGCTCCGGCAACTGCGCAATGGCGAAACAGCAAACACCCCTCCTTCGCCCGCATCGTCGGGACCGTCGTCTGGTTTCCGCGAGTGCAGGTCGGGGCGGCGCACGGTCAATCGAGCGACCTGATCTGTCCGCCCAGTGGTCGTGCGGCATCGGATCGGAAGCCGTCGGATACACGGCGGGTACACGGCGAGTACACTGGGCGAGCACCGGCGCCGCGGCCGATTGAAGCGGTCACGACCGGCACCTACCCCCTCGCCACAGGCGGGCCCCGGGGCTTCGCGAACCGGGGAGCATGATGACACTTCCAGTCGACGATCTGCGTGCCCCACCGGGCGGAACGCCGGCAAGCCTGCTGGGGGGCGTGCGGGTGCTGGATCTGACCACCTCGATCGCGGGGCCGTATGCGACGCAATTGCTGGCCGATTTCGGTGCCGAGGTCATCAAGGTCGAACGACCCGGCGGCGGCGACGATACGCGTGCCTGGGGTCCGCCGTTCCTGCACGGCCATTCGCTCTGGTATCTCAGCGTCAACCGCAACAAGCAGAGCGTGACGCTCGACTATTCGACGCCGCAGGGCCTCGACGTGCTGCACCGGCTCGTCGCCGAATGCGACGTCGTGGTGGTGAACCTCGTGCCCCGGGTCCAGCGCAAGCTCGGCGTCGACTTTGCGTCGCTGCGCGCGGTGCGGCCCGATCTCGTCTTCTGTTCGATCACCGGCTTCGGCCTCGACGGCGCGCGCGCGGACAAGACGAGCTACGACCTGATCGCCGAGGGCTATAGCGGGATCATGGACGTCACCGGCGAGGCGGATTCGCCGCCGCAGAAGGTCGGCGCGCCCGCGGCCGACATGCTGTCCGGCATGGATGCGGCGATGGCGGTGATGGCGGCGCTGTTCGAACGCCGCGCCAGCGGACAGGGCCACCAGATCGACATCGCGATGGTCGAAAGCATGACGCGCTTCCTCAGCCCGCGGATCATGACCTATCTCGGCAGCGGCGAGGTGCCGCGCCGTACCGGCGGCAAGGACAGTGTCATCGCCGTCTACCAGTCGTTCGACACCGCCGACGAACCGCTGACGCTGGGCCTGGGCAACGACCGGATCTGGCAGCGCTTCTGGCAGGCGGTCGGCGATCCCGATTATGCCGCCGATCCGCGCTTCGCCAGCAATGCCGATCGCCACGCGCTGCGCCCCGAGATCGTCGCGCGCATCCAGACCGTGCTGCTCGACCGGCCGCGCGATGCCTGGCTGCAACTGTTCGAGGCGCACGGCATCCCCTGCGGCCCGATCAACCGCATCGATCAGGTCGCAGGGGATGCGGAACTCGCGCGGCGCGGCCTGTTCTTCGCGATGCCGATGGGCGACGTCGCCGTACCCCAGGTGGGGCTGGGCATCGGCATCGACGGCGCCCCCACGACCCCACGCCTGCCCCCGCCCGCGCTCGGCGCGGACACCGTCGCGATCCTGAGCGGGATCGCCGGCTATTCCGACGCCGAACTGGCGGCCTTGCGCGAAAGATCGATCATCCAATGACCACGGTTCTCGACCGCCTTGCGGCGTCCATCCCCCTCAACGACGACGAGCGCATGGTGCTCGACGCCGTGCGCGACATCGCGGCGGAGGTCATCGCGCCCGCCGCGGCGAAGGTCGACGAGGAAGGCCGCTTCCCGGACGAAGGCATGGCGGCGATCGACGCGCTGGGGCTGAATGCGATGTTCGTCCCCGAAGCCTATGGCGGCGCACCGCTCAGCTACACCGCCTATCTCGCCTGCCTCGAACAGATCAGCGGCGCCTGCGCCTCCACCGGCATCACCTGGGCGACCAATTTCCACGCGATGAAGCCGCTGATCGACTTCGGCACCGAGGAACAGAAGCAGCGCCTGCTGCCGCGCATCGCCAATGGCGGCCTCGCCTCGCTCGCGATCACCGAACCGGACGCGGGATCGGACGCGACCGGCATGCGCACGCGCTTCACCGAAGACGGTGACGACATCATCGTCGATGGCGGCAAGACCTTCATCACCAACGGCGACCGCGCCGATCTGTACCTGCTGTTCGGCAAATGGGCCGGGATCGAGGATCAGCGTCGCGCGATTTCCGTGCTGATCCTGGAAAAGGGCACGCCGGGCCTGCACGTGCTCGGCACCGAGAAGAAGATGGGGCATCGCGGGTCGAGCACCGCGACGCTCGCGTTCGAAGGCTGCCGCGTGTCGCGCGGCAATCTGATCGGCGAGCCCGGCGCCGGCCTGCCGATCCTGTTCGCCTCGCTCAACAAGTCGCGGCCCAGCATCGCGGCGCATTCGCTCGGCATCGCGCGCGCGGCGTTCGATCGCACCATCGACTATATCAACACCCGCAAACAGTCCGGCCGGCGCATCATCGACAATCAGGGCGTCCAGTTCCTGATCGCCGATCTGGCGACCGAGATCGCGATGACCGAAAGTTTCCTGTGGCGTGTCGCCGCCATGGTCGAGGGCGGCGAGCGCGACATCGCCACCGAATCCTCGATGATAAAGGCGCGCGCTTCCGACGTCGCGATGAAGGTGACCGACGCGGCGGTGCAGCTGCACGGCGGCTATGGCTATTGCCGCGAATATATCGTCGAGCGACTGATGCGTGACGCCAAGATCAACCAGATCTGGGAAGGCGCCAACCAGGTCCATGCCCAGCTGATCGGGCGATCGTTCGTCGCCCGGGGGGACCGCTGATGTTCCGTACCGAACAGGCGGGCGCGCGCCTGATCCTGACGCTGGACCGCGCGCCGGTGAACGCGATCAACGATGCCTGGCTCGCCGGTTTCCACGATCTGCTCGACGGTCTGGAGGCGCGCAGCGACGTCGCGCTCCTCCACATCCGGTCGGGCCACAAGGTCTTTTGCGCAGGCATGGATATCGCGCACATCGCCGACCTGTCGCAGCGGGCCGACGGCGCGGACGCGATGGTGCGCGACGTCGGCGAGTTCCAGCGCGCCTTCGCGCGGCTGGAGGCGCTGCCGCAGGTCGTGCTGGCGGAGATCGGCGGCGCGGCGCTGGGCGGCGGCCTCGAACTGGCGCTCGCCTGCGACCTGCGCGTCGCGGCGAACGAGGCGAAGCTGGGGCTGCCCGAGGCCAATCTGGGGCTGATCCCCGGCGCCGGCGGGACGCAGCGCCTGACCTGGCTGTGCGGCAAGGGCGTCGCGGCGCGGTTGATCCTGTCGGGCGAAGTGGTCAACGGCCAGACGGCGCTCGCGTTGGGACTGGTGCAATGGTCCGCGCCCCGCGACACGCTCGGCGAGGTCGCGACCGGGCTTGCCGAACGGATCGCCGGCCTGTCCGCCGGTTCGCTGCGCGAGGCCAAGCGCCTGATCGCCGCCGCGGCGGACGGCGCCCGCGACGGGTTCGCCGAGGAACTGGAGGCCGACCGGCGCCTGTTCGACGATCCCGGTACCCGCGCGCGCATCGCCCGCTTCCTGGCCGGTGGCCGCTGACCTTCCCCTCCCTTCTCTTCAGGAGAAAGCTGTGAGTTACTCCGAAATCCTCTACAAGGAAGAAGGCCCGATCGGCTGGCTTACGCTGAACCGTCCCCACGACGGCAATATGTTTACCGAGACGATGTGCCATGAGATCCGCGACTGCATCAACGCGATCCGTCGGGAAACGCGCACCCGCGTCATCATCCTGACCGGCGCTGGCGACAAATTCTTCTGCATCGGCGGCCGCAAGGACGGCATGGAGGACACCGCGCTTTATGCGGGCGTGCTGCCGACGCTGGAAATGTACGAAAGCATCGACCGGTTGCAGAAGCCGGTGATCGCGATGGTCAACGGCTTCGCGGTCGGCGGCGGCAACGTCCTGCAGGTCGTCTGCGACATGACGATCGCCAAGCAGAGCGCGACCTTCCGCCAGGTGGGGCCGATGGTCGGCAGTTTCGATGCCGGCTACGGCACTTGGTATCTTGAGGATCTGGTCGGCAAGAAGAAGGCCAAGGAAATCTGGATGCGCAATCCGAAGATGACCGCCGACGAAGCGCTGTCGCTCGGCCTCATCAACAAGGTCGTGCCCGATGACGAGCTGGAAAGCGCCACCCGTGCCTTCGCGCTCGAGGTCGCCGAACGCGGCGCCTACGCGCTGGCCGCGATCAAGGGCGCGTTCAACGCGCGGCACGGCGGCGTCAACGGGCTGTCGCGCGTGACGCACGACATGCTGCTGCCGCTGTACCTGAAGACCGGCGAGGCGAAGGAGCTGGCGCAGTCCTTCGGCGAGCGCCGCAAGCCCGACGCGGACAAATTCGGCCACTGATCCAGGACGCCCGCCGGCTCGCTCCCGTGAGCGGCCGGCGGGCCGGCCGATCTCTTTAAATTTCCACGAAGTGGCTGATTGAGGGCGGCACCTCGCACGCCCCCATCACTTCGGTCAGGAACGTGCCGAAACCCGGGATCTCTCCCAGCAACGCCTCTTCCGACTGCTGTTCGTGGAAGAAGACGTGCAGGAAGGACCGCCCGTCGGCGCTGACCGACACCGAATAGCTCGATCGCGGCCTCAGCCGGCTGCGCAGCTCGGGAAGGAAGGCCGCGATATTCGCGACGTTGCGCTCGGCGAAATCCTCTCGCACCCGATATTCCACGCGCGCTACCAACATGCCGTTCTCCCAGGTCCGTTTATGGGTCGCGGTTACGCCGCGATGTCGCGATAGGCGCCGCGCAGGAAGACGAGCGGCTGGTGCAGATCGCTGCCCGACATCGCCTCGACCGCGCCGACCACCAGATAATGGTCGCCGATCTCCTGCACGCGTTCGATCCGGCAATCGATCCAGGCGACCGCCTCGTCGATGATCGGCAGGCCCGACGGGCTTTGCCCGTGGGTCAGGTCGGCGAACTTGTCGTCGATCTTGCTCGCGAAATGCTTGCAGATGTCGATCTGGTGACCGGCGAGCACGTTAACGCAGAAGCGGCCCGACTGTTCGATCAGCGGCCAGCTGCGCGAGCCCTTGCCGGGGAAGAAGCCGACGAGCGGCGGATCGAGCGAGATCGAGGTGAACGACCCCACCACCAGCCCCAGCCGCACACCCTGGAGCGCGGAGGTGATGACCGATACGCCGGTGGGATAGCAGCCCAAAACGTCGCGAAAGGTCCGCGGATCGATGTCGCTCGAGATGATGTCGGTCATAACGCCTTCGCTTCAAGTTGCCGTTCCCCGGCCGCCGGGACCGTCCCGGTCAGCGTCATCAGGGCATCGGATGGGGTGCGGCCGATCGCGGCGAAACGCGCCGCCAGCGCGTCTGCCCCGATCTGCTGCGCATAATGCATCGGGCCGCCAGTGCGGCGTGGCCAGCCATAGCCGTGCAGCCAGACGACATCGATATCGGACGGACGCTGCGCGATGCCTTCGGCCACGATCCGCGCGCCTTCGTCGATCATCGGCAGCAGCATCCGGTCGAGGATCGCCGCGTCCGTCCACGCCTGCGCGGCGATCCCCCGATCCTGCGCATAGTCGTGGATGATCGCCAGCGCTTCGGGGGATGCCGAAGCCTGCCTGGCGTCGTCGTAATCGTAGAAGCCCTTGCCCGTCTTCTGCCCGCGTCGACCGGCCTCGCACAGTCGCTCGCGTACCGTCGCGCCGCGCGAGGTTTCGGGCGACCAGCCGAGGTCGAGCCCGGCGAGGTCCGACGTGCGGAACGGACCCATGCGGAACCCGAACGCCTCGACGATGCGGTCGACCCGGTCGGGCGTCACGCCTTCCAGGATGATCGCCTCGGCCTCATCTCGGCGGACGCGCAGCATCCGGTTGCCGATGAAGCCGAACGCATTGCCCGCGACGACCGGCTTCTTGCCCATCCGTCCCGCGAGATCGATCGCGGTGGCGATCACGTCGGCGCCCGTCGCGTCGGTCCGGACGATCTCGAGTAGCTTCATGATGTGCGCGGGCGAGAAGAAGTGCAGCCCGATCACGTCGGCCGGCCGACGCGTCGCCGCGGCAATCTGCGCGACGTCGAGATAGGAGGTGTTGGTCGCCAGGATCGCGCCGGGACGCGCGATGGCGTCGAGCCGGCCGAACACGTCGCGCTTCACCTCCATCGTCTCGAACGCGGCTTCGACGACGAGGTCGACCGGCGCCAGGTCGCCGATGTCGGTGGTCAGCGTCAGCGCGGCGAGCGCCGCCGATCCTGCCGCCTCGCTCATCCGTCCGCTCGCGACATTGCCGTCGATGATCTTGCGGATCGCATCCTGCGCCCGGTCGAGCGGCGCCTGCTCGCGCTCGACCAGAGTCACCGGCAGGCCCGCGGCCAGCAGCGCGACGGCGATGCCGGTGCCCATCGTGCCGGCACCGATCACGCCGGTGGTGCGGATCGGCCGCAGAACCGCGTCGGACAGGCCGGGCACGATGCGCGCGTCGGCCTCCGCCTGCTCGATATGGCGTGCCGTCGCCGGCGAAGGTCCATCCGCTGTCATGCCATCCACTGCCAAAATGCCGGCCCCGATCGTCCCGAGCCGTCCCGCATATATGCTCGGCGACGCCGCGGGGCGTCCAGATCAAGCCGGGTCACTGGACGGACAGCTTAAAATTGGTCGGCAGCAGGCAATGTTTTGCGGTAATGGCGGCGGCAACCGGTGGTTGTCAGCCGGGTATGGGGACAGGAACGCCGATGGCCGACGCCTTCATCTGTGACGCGGTACGCACGCCGATCGGCCGCTATGGCGGCAGCCTTTCGTCGGTCCGCGCGGACGATCTGGCGGCGATCCCGCTGCGCGCGCTGTTCGACCGCAACACCGGCGTCGACTGGCAGGCGGTGGACGACGTCATCCTCGGCTGCGCGAACCAGGCCGGCGAGGACAATCGCAACGTCGCGCGCATGGCGACGCTGCTCGCGGGGCTGCCGGAAGCGGTCAGCGGGACGACGGTGAACCGGCTGTGCGGTTCGGGGCTCGACGCGGTGGGGATCGCCGCGCGCGCGATCCGGGGCGGCGACGCCGATCTGATCCTCGCCGGCGGCGTCGAGAGCATGAGCCGCGCGCCCTTCGTGATGCCGAAGGCGGAAACGGGCTTTTCCCGCGCCGCCGAAATCCACGACACGACGATCGGCTGGCGCTTCGTCAACCCGCGGATGAAGGCGGCGTATGGCGTCGATTCGATGCCGCAGACGGCGGAGAACGTCGCCGACGACCACGGTATCAGCCGCGAGGATCAGGACGCTTTCGCCCTGCGCAGCCAGACCAAGGCCGCCGCGGCTCAGGCCAACGGCCGCCTCGCGCGCGAGATCGTCGCGGTGCCGGTGCCGCGCCGCAAGGGCGATCCCGTGATCGTCGATGCCGACGAACATCCGCGCGCGACGACGCTCGACGCGCTCAGCGCGTTGAAGCCGGTCGTCCGTCCCGACGGCACGGTAACCGCCGGCAACGCGAGCGGGGTCAACGACGGTGCCGCCGCGCTCGTCATCGCTTCCGAAGACGCGGTGCGCCGCCATGGCCTGACGCCGCGCGCCCGGATCGTCGGTGCGGCCGCGGCAGGCGTCGCGCCGCGCGTGATGGGGATCGGTCCGGTGCCGGCCACGCAGAAGCTGCTGGCCCGCACGGGCCTGTCGATCGACGATCTCGCCGTGATCGAACTGAACGAAGCCTTCGCCAGCCAGGGCCTCGCGGTGCTGCGCGGCCTCGGCATCCGCGACGACGATCCGCGCGTGAACCCCAACGGCGGCGCGATCGCGCTCGGCCACCCGCTCGGCATGAGCGGCGCCCGGCTCGCGCTGACGCTGACCGAGGAACTGGCGCTCACCGGCGGGCGCTACGGGCTGGCGACGATGTGCGTCGGCGTCGGCCAGGGCATCGCGATGGTGATCGAGCGGGTATAACCGCCCGCATCGCCTGGCGGACACTTTTGCCGACCGCCTTGGACGGCGCATGCCGCCGGGGTTAGCCCGGTCGGCATGAAGGCGCTCCGTTTATCGATCCTCGACCAAAGCCCGATCGCGGCCGGGTCCAACGCCACCACCGCGGTCGCGGAGACCGTGGCGCTGGCGCGGCTGGGCGAGGCGTTGGGCTATCACCGCTTCTGGGTCGCCGAGCACCACGCCTCCGCCACCTTCGCCGGCGCGGCGCCCGAGATCCTGATCGCGGCGCTGACCATGGCGACACGGACCATCCGGCTCGGCTCGGGTGGCGTGCTGCTGCCGCATTATTCGCCGTTCAAGGTGGCGGAGGCGTTCAGCGTCCTCGCCGCGCTGGCCCCCGGCCGCATCGACCTCGGCGTCGGGCGCGCCTCGGGCAGCGACGCGATCGCGTCGCGGGCGCTCCAGCGCGATCGGTCCAGCACCAGCGGGCGCAGCGACTTCCCCAGCCAGCTGGCCGAGCTTCTCGCCTATCTTGGGCCGGACGCGTTGCTGCCGGCGGAGCATCCCTTCGCCCGGCTGCGCGGCCTGATGCCGCATGGCGGCATCCCGCCCGAACTATGGCTGCTCGGCAGTTCGCCGGACAGCGCACGCCTCGCGGGCGAGGCTGGCCTGCCCTATGTCATCGCCGACTTCATCAACCCCAACGGCGCGCAGCTTGCGGCGCGCTACCGGGCGAGCTTCAAGCCGTCCGCATCGCTGCAATCGCCCTATGTCGTCGCGGCGACCGCGGCGATCTGCGCCGACGACAGCGCGACCGCATCGGACCTGCGCTACCCGATCGTCATGGTCATGGCGCTGATGTTCCGCGGCGAGATCATCCCCATCCCCTCGGTCGCCGAGGCCAAGGCATGGTCCGCGCGCCATCCCGCTGACGGGCACCCGGTCATGCGCATCACGCATGGCGACCGACAGCAGGTCCGCGACGGGCTGACGCAGGTGGCGGCGGACTATGGCGCGGACGAGCTGATGTTCGTCAACGTCCTGCCCGATTCCTCCTCGCGAGCACGCAGCTACGCGCTGATCGCGGACGCCTTCTCGCTGTCGTCCCCTTTGACGCCATCCCCTTCGCCCCGCTCGCCCCAAGGAGAGCTCGTATGAGCATCGCGCGCGCCATCGACATCGCCTACGTCCGCATGGCGGCACCCGACGTCGAACGACAGGTAGATTTCCTGCGCGACTTCGGGCTGATCGACCTGGGCGAGCACGGCGGCAAGCGCCTTTTGTGCGCCGAGGACAAGGCCCCCTTCTGCTATTCGCTGGTCGAGGGAGAGCCGGGCTTCCTCGGCTTCGGCCTGTGGGTCGCCGACGACGCCGCGCTTGCCGCCCTCGCCGCGCACGACGGCAGCGAGGTGCGGCCGCTCGATGCACCGGGCGGGGGCCACTATGTGCGCATGGTCGATCCCGACGGCTTCCAGATCGACGCCGTCGCCGACCAGTCGCTGCGCGACGCTGCGGTTCGCCCGCCGGTGGGATGGAACGAGAGCGGCGCCGCACACCGGATCGACCGGCTGCGGCGGATCGACCCGGGCCCGAGCCGCGTGCTCCGGCTTGGCCATCTCGCGATGGTCGTGTCCGATTTCATCCGGTCGGAGACGTGGTACAAGGACCGCTTCGGCTTCCTGACCACCGACGAATTCGAGCTGGAGCCCGGCACCTCGGCGGGCTCGTTCCTGCGCACCGATCGCGGGACCAAACCGTCGGATCACCATACGTTGGTGCTGTTCCAGTCAGGCACAGAGCCGCGGCTGCGCCATCTCGCCTTCGAGGTCGGCGACGTCGACGATCTGATGGCGGGCCGCGAACATCTCATCAAATGCGGCCACACACCGCATTGGGGCGTCGGCCGGCATCTGCTCGGCAGCCAGATCTTCGATTACTGGTTCGACCCCTATGGCCGTGAGCACGAACATTGGACCGACGGCGACCAGCTGAGCGCCAACACCCCGCCCAACCTCGTCGGCATGGACCAGGTGATGGGCGTGCAATGGGGCATGGAGCGCCCGACCCGCGTATGAGCCGCTTTCCAGAAGCCGGCATCGATACCCTGACGATGATCGCATCCGTCGAGGAGATCTTGAACGAGGCCCGCAACGGCCGCATGTTCATCCTGATCGACGACGAAGACCGGGAGAATGAGGGCGACCTGATCATCCCGGCGCAGATGGCGACGCCCGAGGCGGTCAACTTCATGGCGCTGCATGGCCGCGGGCTGATCTGCCTCGCCATGACCCGAGCTCGCGTCGATGCGCTGGGGCTGGAGCCGCAGTCGGTCAACAACCGCTGCGCCAACCAGACCGCGTTCACCGTCTCGATCGAGGCGCGCGAAGGCGTCACCACCGGCATTTCGGCCGCCGACCGGTCGCGCACGATCCTGACCGCGGTAGACGCGACGCGCGGCGCCCAGGAACTCGTCAGCCCGGGCCATGTCTTCCCCCTCGCAGCGCGCGACGGCGGCGTGCTCGTGCGCGCCGGCCATACCGAGGCGGCGGTCGATATCGCCCGCATGGCCGGCCTGACCCCCGCGGGCGTGATCTGCGAGATCATGAACGACGACGGCACGATGGCTCGCCTGCCCGATCTGATCGCCTTCGCCCAGCGCCACGGCCTGAAGATCGGCACCATCCGCGACCTGATCGGCTATCGGTTGCGCAACGACCATCTGGTCGAATGCGTCGACGACGTGCCATTCGTGTCCGACTATGGCGGCGCATGGCGGTTCCTCAGCTACCGCAACAAGATCACCGGCGAGTTCAGTTACGTGCTGACGAAGGGCGCGATCGTGCCGGGGCAGCCGCTGCTGGTGCGCGTCCACGTCGCGTCGCTGCTGTCGGACATGCTGGGCCAGGCCGGCCCCCGCAAGCGCATCCTCCAGCGCGCGATGGCGCAGATCGGCGCGGAGGGGTCGGGCGTGATCCTCATCATCCCGCCGCAGCTGGAGGGCGATGTCCACCAGATGCTCCAAGGCGTGTCGGAGGGTATGGACGAGCGGACCTATGGCATCGGCGCGCAGATCCTGGCCGACCTCAAAATCCACGACATGATCCTGCTGACCAACACGCCCGGCAAGAGCCTGGTTGGACTGGAGGCGTTCGGCCTGTCGATCGTCGCGGAGCGGGAGATCGATCCGCCGCCGGCCTGACGCGGGTCAGGTCAGGTCAGGCGATGTGGAGCATACCCTCTGCATCGACCGCGACCGGAATCGCAGTCAACGATTCCCCCTCGCACGCGCCGCTGACGCAGCGACCGTCCGCGATTGCGAACTGCGCGAAATGCTGCGCGCATTCGATATAGCCCTGCTTCAGGAAACCGTTTGGCACGTGGTTGAGCGGCAGGGAATAATGCGGGCAGACGTTTAGATACGCTCGCAGCTGCCCGTCGCGGCGCACGACGAACAGGCGAAAGGCATTGCGCCCCCGCCCGACGATGAACTCGCGCGCGCTGTCCTCAGCGATCTCGTCGGCCGGACCCAGCCGGTAGCCCGGCGCGGGGGCGTTCGGACGGAGCTTCCAGAAATCTGTCCTCGCATCGGTCGCCATGCTCGCCGCCCGTCTTGCGCTTGCCCGGCCTAGCGCCGGTAGAAGGGCGGGATCTGCGCGTCGACGTTGATCCACACCGACTTAGGCACGGTGTATTCGCGCATCGCCTCGAACCCCATCTCGCGGCCATACCCCGACTGGCCGACCCCGCCGAACGGCGAGGCGGGATGCACCCGCTTGTAGCAGTTGATCCAGACCATGCCGGCGTGGATCTTCTTGGCGAAGCGATGCGCGCGCCCGATGTCACGCGTCCACAGCCCCGCACCGAGGCCGTAGTCGGTCGAATTGGCGATCGCGAGCGCCTCCTCGTCGGTCTTGAAGGTCAGCACCGTTACGAACGGGCCGAACACCTCCTCCTGCGCCACGCGGTCGCCGGGCTTCGCCCGCACAATCGTAGGTTCGACGAAACAGCCCGTCTCGAAACCGTTCGGCCGACTGCCGCCGGCGATTACCTCGCCGCCCTCACCCTTCGCGACGTCGACGAACGACAGCACGCGCTCCTGATGTAGGCGCGAGGTGAGCGGCCCCATCTCAGTCTGGAGATCGAGCGGGTCGCCGAGCCGGATCGACTTGGCGAGCGCGACGAATTGTTCGAGGAACCCATCGGCGATATCCTCGTGCAGCATCAGCCGCGATCCGGCGATACACGCCTGCCCTTGGTTATGGAAGATTGCGAACGCCGATCCGTTCACCGCGGCGCGGATGTCAGCATCGGCGAAGACGATGTTCGGCCCCTTGCCGCCGAGTTCCAGCTGCACCTTCTTGAGGTTGCCCGCCGACGCCTTGACGATCGAGCGGCCGGTCGCGGTCGAGCCGGTAAAGGCGACCTTGCCGATCCCCGGATGCTCGGCGATCGCCGCGCCGACGGTATGGCCGTAGCCGGTCACGATGTTGACCACGCCGGCGGGGATGCCGACCTGCAACATCAGTTCGCCGATCCGCAGCGTCGACAGCGGCGTGATCTCCGACGGCTTGATGACGATCGTATTGCCCGCCGCCAGCGCCGGCCCCATCTTCCAGCTGGTGAACATCAGCGGGAAGTTCCAAGGCACGATCGCCCCGACGACGCCGATCGGCTCACGCTCGACATAGTTCAGGAAGCCGGCGTCGACCGGGATCACCGATCCTTCCAACTTGTCCGCCATGCCGCCGAAATAGCGGTAGCACAGCACGGTGCGCGGTACGTCGAGGCCCAGGCAGTCGCGGATCGGGTGCCCGGTGTCGAGCGCCTCCAACCGAGCGAGGTTGGCGGTGTCAGCCTCGATCGCATCGGCGAGCTTCAGCAGCAGGCGTCCGCGTTCGTGCGCCGGCAGCGCCGCCCAGGCCGGGAAGGCTGCCTGGGCGGCGGCGACCGCCAGATCGACGTCGGCCGCCGTGGCCTCCGCGATGTTCGCCAGCGTCTCGCCGTTGTACGGATTTTCAACGCGGATCGTACCCCCGTCGACGCCGTCGACCCATTCGCCGCCGATCAGCAGCTTCGTCTGAAATTGTGTCACGCGGTGCATTCTTCAGAAGTCGACCGCGACGACGGGCGCCGTGCCATCGGCAATCATCTGCGGGATCTTGCTGGAGCCGTTTTCCCATACGAGCAGCATCGACCGCTTGGTCGAATAGCCCTGGTGGCGGATATCGGCGGGCATGCAGCAGATGTCGCCGGCGCGCGCGAGCACGCGGGCGCGGGGCTTGCCCGATTCCTTGTCCTTCACCTCCCAGGTGATCTCGTCGGACAGCTGCAGGAACCATTCGCAGCGGTCGTTGCCATGCTCGACCGGCAGGATGAACTCCTCCGACGTCGGGCAGAACAGGCTCTCGCCCAGCACGGAACAGACGCTCGGGTTCCAGGTGACGTCGCTGCGCGACAGATAACCGAACAGATTGTAGGCGCTTACCTCATGCTCGAAGCCGGGCTCGGCCTCGACCAGTGGCTGGTCCTGCGGGACGTCGGCGAACTGACGGTTGACCGGGAAGCCCGACTCGTCGGTGCGCAGCGGCGTGTCGCCGGGCAGGCCGACCATGCGCTTGGCCGTCACGCGCTGGCGCGTGATCGCATCCTCGTTGTCACCTTTCTTGATGCCCCAGGGCGCGCCGGTTTCCATCGGCGCCGCGAAGGGATCGTAGCCGCTGTTCGTCCAGTCCGACAGGATGTCCTTGAACGATTCCATCAGCGCGGCCGAGGCGAAGCGCTCCTCGTAGTTGCGGCCCGCATCGACATAGGCGTCGTTGAAGCGGCCGGCGAACATGGTCACTTCGCCATAATGGTTGATCGTACCGAACACACCGTCGAAGTTGACGACGCCGTAGAAGAACCCCCACGCCACGTCGCGCATCATCGCGCGCAGGAAGATATCGATCGGCATGATGTGGGTGCCGCCGGGCCAGCTGATCCGGGCGAAATATTCGTCACGGTGGAATTCGAAGCCACCGGCCTTGAAGGCGCGATAGCCGGTCTGGTTGTTCACCGACAGGGCACTGACGTCGGTGCGCGCATCTGCGCTCGCCGGTGCCATCTGAAGAGCTTCTGACATCGCCATTTCAATTCCTCCTTGGAGCTCAGGCTGCTTCGGTCTGGCAGATGTCCGCCCACTTCTGAACGGTCACGGCGCCTTCGATCGACTGAAACAGGGTCACGGACGGCGCGTCGGCCTGGAAGCGATAGGCAGATCCCACCGGCAGCAGCGCCTGATGCCCGCGCCGCAGGACGATCCGACCCATCTTGCGGCCGGCGGGCATGTCGGTGCCGAGCAGGACCGCGCCTTCGCTGTCCGGATCGACGGTTGCGTCGGGATCGTCCAGCTTGACCAGGTGGACCTCGACCTCGCCGTCCATACACAGCACGAATTCGTCGTGCGCGCAGCCGAACCAGGGCGACGCACCCTCCGCCCGCGCGACTTCGATGACATATTCGAAGTTCTTGCCGACCGCGACGCGCTCGTACGGCGCGGAGGTGTCGGCGACTTCGAAGACGTTGGAAAAGACATAGTTCTTGGGATTGTCGTCGATGATCTCGACCCCGCCCTTGCGATAATCGCGCAAGCTACCGAATTGCGTTACGACGCCTTCCATCCCGAACTCCTATGATCCGGCGCGCTGCGCCATCCCGACCACGACCCCGACCCCGACGATGCCGAGGTGCAGGATGAGTCAATGTGCATTGGGTCATACAGCGCGCAGGCAGTGCGCGCAGAGGGTGCCTCGACCCCGTCCGGCAGGTGAACGCGCGGCCCGGCGCGACCTTATGGCATGGCCCGCTCCCGGTCCGCCCAGCGGATAGCGCCGAGCGCGATGGTGATCGCTGCGGCGAGGCCGACGCCGGCGCCGATCAGCGCGAAGGCCATCTTGGCGCTCCCCAGCACCGACATCGACCAGCCGAACGCGATCGCCGACACGAACTGCCCGACCGCGAACAGGCCCTGCCAGATGCCGATTCCCCGCGCCCGGTTGCCCTGGTGCAGGCCGCTTGCCGTCCAGCTGAGCATCGTCGGCAGGATGATGTTCGACCCGATCAGCCCGACGAAGATCGCGGCGACCGTCCCGGCCGGCGTCGTCGCCCAGGCGACGCCAAGCAACCCCGCCGCGGCGCCGCAGAACCCGCAGCTGAGTAGGAAGGCGGACGTGCGATGCGCGATGAAGCGGAACAGGATCGTGCCCACCGGCGCGCCGATACTGGCGAGCGCGGTAAGATTGCCGATCCGCTCCGGCGACACCGCGCCGACTTCGTTTAGCGCCAGCCCCTGCTGCAACTGCAACGCGAAGAAGCAGATGGAGGCGAAGAGGCTGATCGCACCGACGATGGTCATATGGCGCCACGGAAACCCCGTGGTCACGGCCGCATCGTCGTCGTTCCAGTCTGGCGTCGCGGCCGCGGTCCGCTCCCGCGCGATGAACAGCACGAGGAAGACCATCAGCAGCGGCAACGAATAGATCAGGAATGACAGCCGCCATCCGAACTGGCCGAGGTGACCCGACGCCGACAGCATCGGGATCGCGATCAGCGCGCCGCCGCCGATCTGGTATCCGAACCAGCGGTTGCGCGCGTTGCCGCTGAACGCATCCCCCAGCAACGTGGTCGCGAGCGTCAGCACCGCGGCCTCGACGATCCCGAGCAACACCCGGCTCGCCAGCACCGCATAGATCGAGCCGAGCACCATCGGGCAGAGCCCCATCACCGCATAGATCAGCATCGCCCCCACCAGCAGCCGCTTGCGCCCCAGCCGATCGCCCAGGATGCCCGCGACGGGCGAGAACAGCACGACCATCAGCGACGGCACGGTCAGGATCGTCTGGATCAGGAACGGCAGGTGCGGCGTCCCGGCATAGTCCTTCGCGATCTGGGGCAGGACGGGCACCAGCACGATCGCGCCCATGATCGCCAGGAACGACGGCAGGATCAGCACAATGCCTTCGATCGGGCCGGCATCGGCCCCCTGGCTTGCAGACGTGGCCGTCATGCCCCCGCGCTCTCCCGTGCCTTTATAGTGTCGTCTCGTGCTACAACCCCGCCGGCGATCCCGTACCCGGCTGCGTCGCGCGTCCGCCGGGTGTACACGGAGGGCCACCCCCGCGTCCGGTACACGCAATAGACATGCGCGTTGCGACGACGGACGCGCGCCGCCGACCGCGTTACCCCGCCGCCGAGCGAGACTGCGGGACAACATTCACGATGGCGTCGAAAATCTATCCCTCTCCGCAAGCAGCGCTGGACGGCGTCCTGCATGACGGGATGACGATCATGTCGGGCGGGTTCGGGCTGGTCGGCAACCCCGAAAGCCTGATCCCCGAAATCAAGCGCGTCGGAGTGAAGGATCTGACGATCATCTCGAACAATTGCGGCGCCGACGGCTTCGGCCTGTGGATGCTGCTCGACAACGGGCAGATCCGGAAGATGGTCTCGTCCTACGTCGGCGAGAACAAGCTGTTCGAACGGCTGTACCTATCCGGCGAGCTGGAGCTGGAACTCACGCCGCAGGGCACGCTGGCCGAGCGCATTCGCGCCGGCGGTGCCGGCATTCCCGCCTTCTACACCCGCACCGGCGTCGGCACTCTGGTCGCGGAGGGCAAGCCGGTCGAGGAATTCGACGGCGAATTGTACGTCCGCGAACGCTGGCTGCGCGCCGATCTGTCGATCATCAAGGCATGGCGCGCCGACAGCGAGGGCAATCTGATGTTCCGCAAGACGGCGCGCAATTTCAACGCGCCGATGGCCACCGCGGGCCGCGTTACCGTGGTCGAAGTCGACGAGATCGTCGGTGACGGCGTGCTGGACGGCGATGCCATCCATCTGCCCGGCATCTACGTCGACCGGGTCATCAAGAGCACGATCGCGGAGCGGAAGATCGAAAAGCTGACCACCCGCCCGCGTTTGGAGAATGCACGATGAGTTGGACCCGCAACGAGATGGCGAGCCGCGCCGCCCGCGAGCTCGAAGACGGCTTCTACGTCAACCTCGGCATCGGCATCCCGACGCTGGTCGCCAACCACATCCCGCCGGGCTTGAAGGTCACGCTGCAATCCGAAAACGGCATGCTCGGCATGGGTCCCTTCCCCTATCCCGACGAGGTCGACCCGGAGCTCATCAACGCCGGCAAGCAGACGATCACCCAGCTGCCGACGTCGAGCTATTTCGACAGCGGGCAGAGCTTCGCGATGATTCGCGGAGGCCATATCGACGCTGCCGTCCTCGGCGCGATGGAGGTATCGACCGACGGCGATATCGCCAACTGGATGATCCCCGGCAAGATGGTGAAGGGCATGGGCGGCGCGATGGACCTCGTTTCCGGGGTCAAGCGCGTGATCGTCGTGATGGACCATGCGAGCAAGGACGGGCAGCCGAAGATCCGCAAACACTGCTCGCTGCCCCTCACCGGCGTTCGCTGCGTCGACCTGATCATCACCGACAAGGCGGTCTTCGCCGTCGACCGCGTGCACGGCGGCCTGACACTGGTGGAATGCGCGCCGGGCGTGACGGTCGACGAACTCCGGGACCTGACCGAAGCCGAGTTCACAGCATGAACGATCGTTGCGGCCCATGGGCGAGGCTGTCCGCGTCCAGGGCTGTCCGCCTCGCGCGGACCGCCGCCGCAAGCACGCTCGCGGCACACCGGCGACCGCCCGATCGGTGTCCGCACTATTGGCCGATGATCTTCCTGACGGCGGCCTTGTGACGCGCAGGGGTGGCAGACCGACGGTCCGAGCCGCCGCGCGACGACGACGACGGACGCATCGAACTCGACGTTCACCACCATTGGCAACACCATCGGCCGCATCGGCCAGAACGGGATGGCATCATGGTCACGCATGCAGCGACGGCTCCTACGATCGGACCATCGGGCGACGTCCGATATGAATGGCGGGCGGTCGCGCTGCTAACGCTCGGTTTCGGCCTCGTCGGGCTCGATCGATGGATCATCGCCGCGCTCGCGCCCAGCATCGTGCGCGAACTCGGCGTCACGGCGCAGGCGATCAACTATCTCGTCGCCATACTCGGCGTGACCTGGGGGCTGGCCGCGCTGCTGCTGGGCGGGCTGTCGGATCGGTGGGGCCGGCGCAAGCTCCTCGTTCCCTCGCTCATCCTGTTTTCGCTGCTCTCCTGTTTCTCGGGCGTGGCGACGGGGATGGCGTCGCTCTTCCTGCTCCGCGCCGCGATGGGCGTGGCGGAAGGCATGTTCTGCCCGGCGAGCTTCGCCGCGGTGGCCGACGCCTCCAAGCCGACGCGGCGGGGCTTCAACCAAGGGCTGCAACAAAGCGCCTTCGCGCTGGTGGGCCTCGGCCTGGGACCGATCATCGCGACGCAATTGCTGGAGGTCATCGACTGGCGCTGGGTCTTTACCCTGGTCGCAGTGCCCGGTTTCGTCCTGGCGATCCTGATGTGGAAGGTGATCCGCGAACCGGCTTCTATCGCCGCCGCCCCGCAGGTTGACCGGGGCGAGGTCAGCGCGCGCTACGGGCTGCTCGATACGCTCCGCCATCGCAACGTGCCGGTCGCCATGGTCGCGCTGCTCTGTGCGATGTGCGGCATCTTCGTCCTCAGCGCAAACACGCCGCTGTATCTGATCGAATATCTGAAGCTGACGCCGATCCAGATGGGCTATGTCACGTCGGCAATCGGCTTCGGTGGCTTCGTCGGGCAATGGGGCCTGCCCGCCATGTCCGACTATATCGGCCGCCGGACCGCGGGCATCGCGGGCTTCCTGTTCGGCGCCGGATTCCTCGCCCTGTTCATGCGGGCGGGCGCCGAACCGACGCAATTGTTCCTGCTGCTGTTCGCCAGCACCGCGTGCAGCTTCGGCCTGCTGTCGCTGCTCAGCGGCCCGGTCGCGACCGAAGCCGCGCCGCCCGACCGCATCTCCACCGTCGCCGGCGTCATCATCGGCACCGGCGAGATTTTCGGCGGCGGCCTGGCGCTGGTGGTAACAGGCGTGCTGATCGGCCTGTACGGCATCCAGGCGATGCTGGTCTTCGCCCTGTGCGGCCTTGCTGCGGGGGTCGTCGTCATGCTCTTCCTCAAGGAAACCGCACCGCGCGTCGTCGCAGCGCGCAACGCCAGAACGGAAGATGCATCATGACCGGCGACGGCCTCTTCGACATCGCGCGCTCTGCCGAGGTCGTGAACGCTCGCATCGACGACAGCGTCTCGCCACGCCTCGCCGACGTGATGCGGGTCGTCACCCGCCATGCCCACGCCGCGATCAAGGAAGCCGCCATCACCCAGGACGAATGGATGGCGGCCATCGGGTTTCTGACGCAGACAGGGCACATGTCGAACGACTGGCGGCAGGAATTCGTCCTGCTGTCGGACGTCCTCGGCATCTCGATGCTCGTCGACGGGCTGAATCATCAGCGACCCGCGGGCGCGACCGAAAATACCGTGCTGGGGCCGTTCCATGTCGCCAACGCGCCGCGCCGGCAGCTTGGCGACAGTATCAGCGCCGATAACAAGGGCGAACCGACTTTGGTCATCGGCCGGGTGACCGACACCGCGGGGCGGCCGATCGCCGGGGCGACGCTCGACGTTTGGCAGGCGAACGACGACGGCTTCTATGACGTCCAGCAACCGGACGCGCAGCCGAAATGGAATCTACGCGGCGTCTTCGAAACCGACGCAGAAGGCCGCTACTGGTTCACGTCCGTCAAACCGCGCTTCTACCCGATTCCCGACGACGGCCCAGTCGGCACACTGCTGCGCGCGCTCGGCCGCCATCCCTTCCGCCCGGCGCATCTCCACTTCATCGTCGGCGCCCCCGGCTACGACGAGGCGGTCACGCACATCTTCGTTCCCGATTGCCCCTATCTCCACCAGGACCCGGTGTTCGGAGTGAAGCCCAGCCTGATCGCGGACTTTCAGCACACCGTAGATAAGGCCGAGCAGGGACAGTACGGTTTCTCAGGCCCGTTCTGGAAGGTGGAATGGAATTTCATCCTCGACGGCGCGCGCCCCTGATCAGCAATGGCGGTTAAGAGGTGACGTCATGCCATACTGTTTTGTAGACGGAATCGTTCAAGCGTGCACCCCGCGGACAGTTGCGACGTCACACCTCTTTCCTTGGCGGCGTCGGCCTAGCGTGACGTTTAATCGTCACTGTGGAGCCGCATCATGCCCGATCATGTCTATAAAATCGTCGAGATTGTCGGCAGTTCGGAGATCGGCGTTGACGACGCCATTCGTACGGCGGTGACCCGCGCAAGCCAGTCGCTACATAGTCTCGACTGGTTCGAAGTCGTCGAAACCCGCGGCCACATTCAAGATGGCCATGTCGTGCACTTTCAGGTGACGCTTAAACTCGGCTTCAAGCTTGAATTTCCAAAAAGCGCGTGATCGATGGTTCGCACCAATTTGTCCCGCCGCCGATCCTATTGTGTAAGCGGTTTTGTGTCGACGCTGATCGAGATCGCGGAGGCGGTGGATTAGGTGCCGGCAGATACGTCCCACAATCGACGATTTCGGCCTGCGATCGTCGCAGCCGACCCCGCGACGGACCGGGCCACGGACACGGACCGAGTGCCGTCGCGGCTCTCTGCACTTAGGATACATGGCCGGACACCGTGGGCCTGGAGGGTGATACCTGACGGCAGCTATCGCATCCAGTGGTATAGCGAGCCGAAATCGTGAAACGAGCCTACCATCGTCGATACTTGCGGATCATATACTACCAGGCCTTGCGTTTTTGGGCGCGCTTGCGAGCTTCCGTCCAAAAGCGCTCTATCTCGGCCGATTCGTTCGTCTGTCCGGGAGACCCGAGCGGATATGGGGTCCTGGTTGACGAAGCGAGGCGCGTACATCCGACGTCCGGTAGAGACTCTGACGTCGACGAGGACGGCACGAACACCAAAGCAGACCTCGGATCGGCGCAGGCGACAATACGTCGTAGCTCTCCCATTGTAATCGATCCCGTCAGCCAGATGAACGTAAGGGCAGAAGACAGCTGAATCGCGCCGGGTCTGTGGGAGCATTGGGTTGTGAGCCACGCTGCCAAATCGGTGTTGTCCGCGGTTGGATAATTACCGTTCGACTTTGGCACGCGGGATGTTGCCGATGGGCTCGAGTAGCCGACGACGGTTGAACCAATCGACCTCGAAGCTGCGCCACGGACCGCGTCGATGGATCACCTCGGCTTTGTCGACGCCATTGATCGTCTGACCAAAGCTTTGTCGAACTGTTGCCGACGCTGCGGACCGACGGCTCGAATCTAGCCTCAGCGAGGCGCTCGGCCTACTTGATAGACATATACTTTGACCCGCGGCCGTTATTATGGATGAGGCCACCCCGATGATCTGGCTGGGAATCACGAAGCGCCTGCTCAGAGGCATCGAGAGCCGAGCTGGCTTGCGCCGTTCTGCTGACCCGCCAACCAACGATGCGCCTAGCATAGCTATTTATGACAAAGGCGACGTAGACGAACACTGTTTACATGGCATTAGAGGTGAAGTCCGATACCCACAGCATGTTGGGTGCTGGCGCGTAGAACCTGCGATTGACGTAATCCAGCGGGCATGGTGCTACCTTGTCACCGACCGTGGTCCGCACGGGCTTGCCCCGGATCAACCCTGCCAAACTCGTCTCGCGCTTTCAGCCGCGGGACAGCACAGCAAGCGACCGGAAAGCCTTCGCGCATCATCTGGCTCAAGACCTTGCACACGCCGCAGACCGCAAAGTTCTCGACAAATATGCGTGCGATCTCCAGATTAAATGTGACATCCCGCTCTACTTGCACAGACAGGCCTGCCAGATCCTGCCGCTGCGACGCGCTCGTGATAGGTGGATGGGCGATCGGCAAAACGCGCCAGATCGGCTCGACCCGATAGGCATCGCGGTGATCGTCGACGAGGGCGATCACTGCCCCAAAGGGCGGTTGAGCTCCAACTGCGCACAATATGCGACGCCTTGCGTGAAATTTCGTCGCCTGCCGCGTCTCGGGACTTCGCCCTCCAGCGCCTTTATTTTGTTTGAAACTTCGGTCGGAACACCAGCACGCATGCTCCTATGTATCTGGAACTTCTTGAATCACTCACAACATTTGCCGAAAGCAGCCGATCCTTTCTGGAATGGAAGCAATAGCAGCCCATGGCGTCGGATGATCAGATCGGTGACCCGGCACCATCGGCACCGCTCGCTCACAGACATCCGGCGTAGAATTGTTCATCGTCTGGCTCATACTGGCTTCACCTTCTTAGGATCTGGAACCCTTGGCAAACCCAGCGCGGTTCAGAGTGCATAAGCCAGATTCGGCATTTTAAGAAAGAAGCAATCTCTGGGCGTTTTGATGAGGCTGCTATGTATATATTAGCAGAACGTGGCTCCCTTTAACTAAATGTCGACGTGATACATAAGGTAGAAAACCCCTAATTAACCACTGCTTAGTATTTGATTTTACCTGACATGATTTTCAAATTACCTGTAATTTTTTCAAATTTCTTGTTTCACACCTTCTGAATTCTATTGTTTTGAATTGACCAACGGCGCACGCATCAGCTCGGGCACCGGCACCGGTATCCGTTGGCTATCCCAATGCTCAGCGAATTTGCCGTCGCTGATGCGCCAGAGTTCGAAGTCGAAGGCCGGGTAAAAGCCGCCGATCTTCTGTGGGTCTGGGACATAGGTGCGGTGCACGGCAACCACGTAGTCGCAGGTGGCGATGATCTTGAACGCCATCTCGTTCTTCGGCTGGCCCGGCGGTGCCAGCAATTCGGGTCGCTGGCCGTTGCTCGTCAGAATTTCGTCGATCGCCTTGAAGGCCTCGCGATCCTTCAGACGATTGACCCTCCCGAAGCGCTTCACGCCTTCGTTATGCTGCACATAATCGGGCACCATCATAGCATAGGCGTCTTGCGGGCTACGCCCCGGCGCGAAAAAGGTGCGAACCAATTGCCGATTATGGTCGAGCCGCGCCGGCGTGCAGCGCTTGGGCCTTCCGTCCCCGAGACCATCGAACTGCACCGCGGCAGGGCTTGAACCATGACTTGCAATCGAGAAACCCGCCGCCGCAACGATGGCACCGGCAACGAAACCGACTAACAGACTTTTCACACGCCTCTCCATCTCAATTGTCTTTTTTCTACATCTCGGCCCGTACGAGGCACCCGTTCGGCGGCTGTTGCAACGGCTTTCCGACGCCAAACTGCATCGATCTTCTGCTCCACTCAACTATTTCATCAGTTTTAAAAATAAAGGCATGGGTAACACATCTCGCAGATAATTGTCAGTATCTATTTGTCCCACGTCATGAGATCGAAGCCGATCTCCCACATTACGTTCACCTGACGGACATTAATACAAATACCGTCACCCCTTGCCCTGCCCCGGGTCCACACGAACATCAACTCCGGAACATCGGGGAATAATGAAAACACGTCATAGGAGGGGACCGATGAAATCCCATTTGGCTACGCGCGCATCCAGGCTTGCCATGGCAGCCGCGCTCGGGCTGGCATGTAACATGCCTGCCGGCACCAGTTTTGCCCAAACCGCGCCCTCACCGGCACCCGCCGCCGAAGCTGCGTCCGACGCTACGATGACGCAGCCCGCAGACACCGTGGGCGACATCGTCGTCACCGCCGAGCGCCGCGTCGTGAATGTTCAGAAAGCTGGCGCGTCGATCAGCGTGCGCGGTGGCGAGGACATGCTGAAGGAAGGGAAGTTCGCGCTGAGCGCAATCCTGGAAGATGTTCCGGGCGTTACCGGTGGCGCGGCGCTTGCGGCGGGCGGTACGGCGGGCGGCGGCACCGACAACCCGGGATCCGGCCTGGTAATACGCGGCATCCCGTCGAATATCGGCGCGGGCGGCTCTACCACGTCCACGGCCTCCGCCGCGGCGATCTACATCGACGGCGTCTATAACGGGGTCGGCAGCAGCTACGATCTAGACCGGGTCGAAATCCTCCGCGGCCCCCAAGGTACGCTATATGGCCGCAGCGCCACCGCCGGCCTCGTTGCTATCCATACCCGCAACCCCGAACTGCAAGACGTCGGCGGCATGGCGACGGCCGAACTCGGCAACTACAATCTTCAGCATTACGTCGGCGCGCTGAACGTACCCATAGTCAGCGACGTGCTGAGCATACGCGCGGCGGGCAATTATTATGCGCGCGACGGGTATATCGATGAAAAGGCCGGCGCGATCCGCAGCATCGATGGCCGGATCAAGATCCTGTACGCGCCGACCGACAATCTGTCGGCTCTAATCGGCGCCGCGCTGAGCGACAGCAAGGATCATTCGGGCGGCAGGTTGATCGCCGTCAGTCCAACGCCGAACACCGTCGACTATGTGGATACGTCCAATGTCGCCTCAGTCGCAGCGAAATCGCGGCAGATCTGGGCCGAGTTCAAATGGAATGTCGGCTTTGGCGAACTGACCTACCTTCCGGCCTATCGCTCCTTCACCAACGACGGCACGTTGCTGGTCAACGGGGTGATCGGAATCCTGACCCAGCCGCTGAGCACCCGCAAAGACGACTTCGTCACGCACGAGCTGCGAATAGCGTCCAATCCCCAGTCGGAGTTGATCTGGCAGGCCGGGCTGTTCGTGTACAATAACGTGCTGGCCAGCACGAGCGCCGCGATGTTCGGCCCGGTCACCTTCTACCAGGACGACATCATCAAGAAGAAGACCTCGGCCTATGGGCTTTTCGCCGAAGCGACCTATCCGCTTTTGGACACGTCGCGGATTACTGCAGGCGTGCGATATGACGATACCAAGATCAGCGTGAACGAACTCTATCGCGCCGGCCAGGCGTTGGGGGGTGGAAGCTTCGAACTGGCCGGCGACGCCGGCAAGCGACACTTCACCAACATAACCTACAAGCTGCGCCTCGAGCACGATCTGACAAGCGCCAATTTCCTGTATGCGTCGGTCTCCACGGGCTTTTCGCCCGGCGACGTGACCGTCGCGCAGAAGTCCACCCCGCAAGGCACGATCCTGGAGCCGCTGGAGATCACGGCCGAAACGCTGACGTCCTTCGAGATCGGCAGCAAGAACCGGTTCCTGGACAACAAACTACAGGTCAACGGAGCCGCTTTCTACACGAAGTACGGCGCATATCAGTCCGCCGGCATCAATACCAATCCCAATGGCTTCCCGTCGGTGTTTTCGACGCTGTCGTCACCGCTGGTGTCCTATGGCGTGGAACTCGAAGTATTGCTCAAGCCGAGTGTCGCCGACCGGGTCAAGCTCAATCTGGGCTGGACGCATGCGCGGTTCGTGAACAAGCCCGCCGACTTCGCCTTCTGGGTTGCGAATGACGAGGTGTCGAGCACAAACAATCCGGGGTCGCAGGCGCCGATTCCGCTGCTCGTGTCGCTCGGCTACGATCACGTCTTCACCCTGCCCGGCGACTCGTCGCTGACATTCCATGGCGATGTGCGATATCTCTCGGGCCACAGCGGCTATTACAGCCAGCTCGACCTGCTCGCGGTGCCGAATATCGCAGACAATGTCCGCATCAAATCGGCAGTGCTCGGCAATATGAACCTCACCTGGGCGGCCACACGGAATATCTCGCTGACCGCCTATCTGCGCAACGTAACCGATCATCGATACATTACGAAGACGATCTATGGCTCAGGCGTCTATCAACCATCGATCAACGATCCACGCACCGTCGGCGGGCTACTGACCGTCAACTTCTAAGCCATCCGATCGGAATAACGTCACCGCGGCCTTACTTTGCTAGAAGCGGCGGAAAACTGGCAACCCCGGGCGTAGCGGCACCGTTTTAAATCGTCCGTGGTTAGAGGCCCAATAGAATTTATGTTAGGCTAGCCGAAAGATCGGTTTCTTGCTGGGGATGATTTAAAGGCGATCATTCTGCCTTCTTACCACAAGAACTCTTTGCGCTGGCCGTGACGTGGTCCCCGGGAATCAGGCCATTGGTAACTTAGAGCGGTTTCCGCCCCTTCTGCATCGTTGAGGATCCACACGGGCTGGGTTTTCTGATTCGGGCTCCGAGCCGGATCAGGAGGCCGCCACGGATGTCGCGAGTGCTGTCACAGGATCTTTGGGAGTGAACCGCCCGGGTTTGTCGGAGGCGCCAACTCCTGAGCAGGTGGAGCCTGTATGAGCAAGACGACGAACAAGTCTGCCCCGGATGCTCGCGCGCGCGATGCGGATGGTGTTGGATCACGAGCGCGACCATCCGTCGCGATGGGCGGCGGTGATTTTCATCGCGAAGATGATCGGCTCCGTGCCGCAGACACTGCATGAGTGGCTAAAAATGGCCGAGGTCGACACTGGCAAGCGTGCCGGCGTGCCGACCGCCCAAACACCGGCGCTAAAGAGGCGCGGGCCAGTCCAGTTGATAGGTGACGAGCAGGCCGTCATGATCGGATAGTCGCGGCTGGCCTACGGCGCCATCGAACATCGCTTCGATCCGGATCGGCGTTAGCACAAGGTTAGCGCTGGAGCGGTAAAGCTGGAGGTCCTCGGTATCTTCCCACGGTGCGTCGCCATCCCAGGACAGGCCAACGTGGCACGGCGATCCAGCCGCCGCGCAGAACCGGTGGACCATGGTATAGCGTCCCAGGGTTTGCTCAAGCCGAGCAAGTCGGTCAGGTGTCCCGGCCATGTTGAAGTCGCCACCGACGATCGCAGAAGTGTGTTCGGCGGCCTGGGTCGCTAGAAAGTCGGCTATGTCGACGAGCTGCAACGCCTGTGCCGTGCCATGCCGCGCCGGCGGTACACGCGATGCCGCCTGTGAGTTGAGATGGGTATTGAACAGGTCGAGCGGCGTCGGCACACCCGGCACCCTGATGCGGGCATGTTGTGCACCCTTATTACTGAGGCAGTCGAATCCGGCGCAGTGCTGCGTTCCGAATGGCTCAGACGAGGCCGCCACGATCGGATAGCGGCTGAAGATCGCCAGACCCGATCCGACGAGGTGTAATCCGATCTCGCCCTTCCCCCAGCGCTTCGGCCCCTTCACTCGGTCGTGGGATGACGACTGGCGGCCCTGCGTCCGGGTTGGGCCCCAGGCATGATAGGGATAGCCCGCGTTTGTCAGAGCCCTGACAGCAGCAGGGCTAAACATCTCCTGCACCAGAATGATGTCGGGCGCTTTGCCTTGGCTGTTCAGCGTCGCTAGAATTTTACCGATCTGTGCCAGCGAGGGTGCACGCCCGTGACGGGCGGGCCAGGCGAGTCCTTCGACGTTGAAACTCAACACGTCGATCGTGGTAAGCGCCCGCCCGCTGAGGCTATCGCGTTCGATGATCGGGCCCGGAGGCGGCGATGTGCTGTCGGCTAGGCGTACGGGTGGCAGCGACGTACAGGCGGCGCTCGCCAAGATCGCGAGCAACGGAACGACGTATCGAAACATGTCGTGCCTTATCGTGCGCCGATGACGCCGTTCGCCAGCATCAGCAGCACTGCCGACCCAGCCGCGACGCGGTACAGCACGAAGGGCAGGAAGCTCTGCGTCCGCAGCAGTTTTAGGAAACCGACGATCACCGCATAGCCGATCGCGAAGGCCAGGATCGTCGCCAGCAGCGTCGGTCCCGCCCCTATCGGATTGGGCTTGCCCCAGCTATCGGCCAACTCGAACAATCCCGACGCCAGCACTGCTGGGATCGCCAACAGGAAAGAGTAACGCGCCGCCGCATCGCGGGTATAGCCCAGCAGCAGCGCAGCCGTGATCGTGCCGCCCGAACGCGACACGCCCGGTATCAGCGCCAGCGCCTGCGCGAAGCCGAGCGTCAGGCCGTGTCGCCAACCCAGTTGGTCGAGTGTCCGTCGCCGCGCCCCGATCCGGTCGGCGACGCCCAGCAGGAGGCCAAACCCGATCAGCATCGCGGCGGTGATGTACAGGTTGCGCAGCTCCCCCTCGATCTGGTGCTTGAGCAACAGGCCTAGGATCGCGATCGGCAACGTGCCGATGATGATCAGCCAGCCGAGCCGCGCATCCGGAGACAGGACGGTGCGACGCTTCACCAGCGCCCCCAGCCATGCCATCGCGATCCGCCAGATGTCACGACGGAAATATAGCACGACAGCCGCCTCCGTCCCGATCTGGGTGATCGCGGTGAAGGCGGCGCCGGGATCGGTTCCCGATGGCAGCAGCGCGCCCGCGATCCGCAGATGGGCGCTGGAGGATACCGGCAGGAATTCGGTCAGGCCCTGCAATATCCCGAGGAGCGCGGCCTCGAGCCATTGCGATTGGGTGGTCGCTGTCATGCAAAATCCATATCTGAGGAAGCGTAGCCGGGCAGGCGCTATTGCGCGGCGTAGCGGCGGGCCATCATGGCGCAGACGACGAGCTGAGCCTGGTGGAAGATCATCAGCGGCAGCACGATCAGGCCGACGGTGCGGCCCGAGAACAGGATCGCCGCCATGGGAATGCCGCTCGCCATGCTCTTCTTCGATCCGCAGAACACGATCGCAATCTCGTCCTCGCGCGAGAAGGCGAGCCGGCGGCTGGTGAACATCATGATCCCAATTACGATCGCTAGGATAAGTAGGTCGAGCAGACAGACCCCGATCAGACCGCCAACCGACATGCGGTGCCACAGGCCCGCCACCACCCCTGCGCTGAACGCCGCGTAGACGACGATCAGCACCGAGCCACGGTCGACGACCGCCGTCAGGCGCGGGTGCCGCAACAGCCAGTCCCCGATCCAGGGGCGCAGCATTTGCCCGACGATGAAGGGCAGCAGGATCTGAAGCGCGATGTCCTTTAGCGCCTGGAGCGATAGACCGTTTCCGGCCCCCGGCAGCAATTGTGCGACCAGCAGCGGGGTCAGCAGCACGCCAAGCAGGTTGGAAAGCGAGGCGCTGCACAGAGCGGCCGGCACGTTGCCACGTGCGATCGAGGTGAAGGCGATCGAGGATTGGACCGTCGATGGCAACAGGCACAGGAAGAGCAGGCCCGTGGCGACCTCGCCCGGCAGCCAGGACCGCGCCGCGCCGGTGACCAGCAACCCGACCAGCGGAAACAGGGCGAACGTCCCGGCAAAGACCAGCGCCTGCAACCGCCAATTGGCCAGCCCCGACCAGATCGCCTGGGGCGACAGGCGTGCGCCGTACAGCACGAACAGCAAGGCAATCGCGATCACCGTGACATGGTCGACGATCGGCACCACCGCCCCGCGTGCCGGAAGCAGCGATGCGGCGATCACGGTCAGGATCAGCAGCACTAGAAACTGATCAAGACGTTGGAAAAGCGAGCGGAGGCGGACCATGTCTGCCTCCTAAACCCTTCACCGGTAATTGGTTAGTATGATATGCATGATATTGGACATGCAGGAACGTGATGGCCGATCAATTCATCCCCGGTGAACTTCTGCGGTCGTTCGCCACCGTTGCCGCGAGCGGAAGCTTCACCGGTGCGGCGCGTACGCTGGGGTTGCGGCAATCGACGGTCAGCCAGCATATCGCCCGTCTCGAAGCACGGATCGATCGGCGGTTGATCGACCGGGATACCCATCACCTGTCGCTGACCCCGGCGGGGGAGGCGCTGTTAACCCATGCGGCTAACATCCTCGACGCGCAGGACCGGCTCCAGCGGCATCTGTCCGCGACGCCTTTGCGCGGCCGGCTTCGGCTTGGCGCGTCGGAGGATTTCGTCTTCTCCGCCCTACCGGACGTGCTGGCAAATTTCGCCCGCCGTCACCCTGAGGTCGATCTGGAGCTTCACGCAGGGTTGAGCGAGACGCTGTACGACGCGTTCGATTCGGGGCGTCTCGACCTGTTGTTCGTCAAGCGCCGCCAGGGCGATCGGCGTGGGATCACCGCTTGGCGCGAGGCGATTGTCTGGGCAGGAGCAAGTAGCTTCCGGCCGAAGCGCGGATCGCCGGTGCCGCTTCTCCTATACCCTGCGCCCAGCGTCACCCGCGCGATTGCTATCGAAACACTGGAGACGGCGGGAATTGCGTGGCGAGTCGCCTTCACCAGTGCCAGCCTCAGCGGCCTCGTTGCAGCGGCACGTGCGGGTATCGGCCTGATGCCGCACTCGGCTCGGCTACTACCTACCGAACTGGCAAATGCACCCCGCACTGGCATCCTGCCTTCGATGCCCGAGATTGAATTTGTCGTTGTTGCCCCGAGCGGGTCCGAGCCTGCACGCGATGCACTCGTCGAGATGATGCTTCAGTGGGCCCGGCGATCGACCTGACTTCATCGATTAATCTTCGGCGACCTTGTGCCAGCGCCACGCCCTCGTCGCGCACTGCGCTCGGATCGACCAGCGCTTCTGACCGTGGGAACCGATGGTGGACCATGCCACCGAGCTCGGCACCAGACAGATCCGCCGGCATAACGCCTTCGGCAGGGTCGCCGCCCTATCGCCCGCCGCGACCCTAGACGAACGCGCTAAGCCGCAGGTGCAACGCGCCCTGCTCTACACGAACCTCTCTGTAGCGGAGATCGGCTATGTGCTGAGCTTCGCCGATCCGGCCTATTTCTCGCGCTGCTTTACCCAGCACAAGGATGCTCGCCGCACGCCTTTCGCAACGCGTGCGGCGAGCGCGCTGCCGACTACAGCCCCCGATAGCGGAAATTGCGGAATCGGACCGAACCCTTGCCTGTGGCGAACAGCGCGGGCCGGAGGCTCTCGCCTTCACCGGGCATCAGCGTGTTCGCATTATAGCCGGACGCCTCCATCCGCAGCCCGTGCCGTGTCCAGGTGGTGCCATCAAGACTGTAGTAGAAAGTGATGATATTCTCGCGGTTCTCAATCTTCAGGCGGACGCGACGTGTCGGTGGCAGCGGTTCGCGCCAGTAATGCAGCCGCCCGCCGGCATAGGTGATGAGCCGCTCGCCGTTGATCCCGACGCCCAGAAACAGCCGGTTGGACAGGAACAGCAGCACGCCCCCCATCGCATCGTCGACCAATTCGACATCAACTTCGACGCTGTAGGATCGGTCTCCCGCGATCGTCGTCAGCGGCGCGCTGTCCTCCGGTCCAGCGCCCGAACCACGCATCGTCAACGCGCCTCCTCCCACCGAAACGCGCGATGCCTCGCCTGCCTTGGGTGCGTGGAAGGCCCAGCGGGTACCGAAGGCAGCCTTTGCGAAATCGTCGGATCGGGCGATACCGTGCGGACCTGGCCGTCCGCCGCGTGGCTTGGCCAGGGGGCGCGACAGATCGCCGCCCATCGCTACCGGCCAGCCATCGGCACTCCAGCGGATCGGCTCCAGCAGTGTCTGCCGCCCGAGCGTGCGGAAGCCGTTCTCATAGCCATGGTAGACCATCCACCAATCGCCGCCTGGCCCCTCAACGAAGGTAGCGTGGCCGCGCGACCACCAGGCTTGGCGCACATCCGTGGTGCGTACGATTGGATTGCGTGGACAATTCTCCCACGGGCCGTTGATCGAGTGAGAGCGTGCGACGATCACCATATGGCCGGTCGGCGGACCACCCGTTCCGCCGACCGCGCTGACCATGTAAAAATAGTCGCCGCGCCGCGTGATCTTCGGTCCTTCGAGCGCATAGGCCTCGGTGATCCAGTCGTCGGGATATTTCCATCCGTCATAGACCTTCTCGACCTGTCCCGCCGTCGACAGGCCGTCGCGCGACAAACGCACCCGGTGCCCACCCGACAGGAACAGGTATCGCTCGCCATCCTCGCCCACTGCATGCCCCGGATCGATATAGCCGTGGATGCCGAGATCAATAGGCTTGCTCCAGCCGCCGTCCATCCGGTCGGAATGAATGACGTAGATGCTGTTGCCTTGCTTCAACTCGGTTGACCAGCCGGTCGGAACGAAGGGAATATAGAGGAAATAGCGCCCGTCATGCTTGACCAGATCGACCGCGAAAACTGAGCCGAGCGGCGAGGGCAGCGCCGAATGCAGCGGCCGCCAGTTCACCAGATCCTGCGAATGCCAGATCAGCAGGCCGGGATCGGCCTCGAAGCTGGAGAAGGTCATATAATAATTGGGGCCGTCCTTCAGGATCGTCGGGTCGGAATAGGCGCCCGCCATAATCGGGTTCAGATAGCGTCCATCGCCAAGATCGGCTTTGCGCTGTCCCTCGATCCCGCGCGCAGACGCCGGGCCTGGCGCTGCGTCGCACACGCGAGCAGCCATCGCGCCGGCCGGCAGGCCGCATGCCGCAGTGCCTGCTAGGGCCAACCGCATCGTATCGCGTCGCGAATGCATCGTCTGTTCTCCGTTCCGTCAGTGTGATGCGTTCAGCAGCGTCACCCGGACCATGCCGAGATCGTCGGAAGGCACGATCCGCAGCCGCTCGTCGCCGTTCAGCACGCGCCCGCTAATCCAGCGCCCATTGTCGTAATGTCCCTCCTCGACGCGCTCGAGTTCGGCGTTGCGGCCGTTCGCGACGAAGCTGACGCTCAGATCCTTGCCGACAATAAGGAACTCATTCTTTGCCAGTTGCATGATCATCCCCATCGGGCGGACGTCGGGCGGCTCCGAGGCGTTGTCGCCGATGTTCTGAGGCTTGCGTTCAGGTCGCTCCGTTGGAATGCTGATCCCCATGTCGAGCAACATTTTGCTTACTGTCTCGCGCTGGCCAGCGATCTTGATGTCATAGCCGCCCAAGTGTGCGGCGAAGGTCTCGCCGGGCACGAGGGCGAAGCCACTGATCGCTCCGCTAGCCTGCGCCTCGCCGATCATCGGGCCCAGGCCGCCAAGCAGGCGATAGGCTTGTGACATTTGGTTGCCGGGTATGCCGTCTTCAATTCCGAACGGCGAAAAGCCGACCGCACCGTAACGTCCTATCGCGAGGAAGAGATTGCCGACGATAAAACGCGCCTCGGGTACGAACAGCAGGTTGCCCGGCCGCGCATAGGCCTTAGCCCAGCCAGCGAAATCGTCGACATAGATGTCGGGCGACAGCCAATCGAGTGCTGGCGCACCCGCCCGCCAGACGTCGATTACACGTGGTACTGGACCGCCAGAGGGATAGGCGCCCGCGGGTTCGTCTAACTTCTGAGGGCCGATCCACGCATTGGCGTACATCGGCAGCGCGAGCTTCGCCTTGCCTGCGGCGGCGACCTGCCCGACAAAACGGCTGACGCCCCAAGCCATGAACAATTCCTCGGCCTCCCAGGTTTCGCCAAATACCTCCGCCCACGATCCCGCCCGGCGATGTCCCCTCTGCGCCCACAGCGCCTCTAGCGACGGCGCCAGCTTGCCTCGATTGCGTTGCAGATGCTGCATCAGCGCGGCCGGCACTGGCGCACGCCACGCCGCTTCGGCATCCGGCGACCGGTCGCGGCTATCGCCCAGCACCCCAGTCTCGTTCTCCACCTGTACCGCGATCACGGTGTGCTGCGGATCGACCTTGGCCAGATGCTGCATCAGCTCAGCAAAGGCGTGCGAGTCCGCCGCTGCCGTGTCGGGATCGAAAACGCTGAGCGGCGCCTCCCCCTTGGCAAAGGGCAGCGGCGACGGGCGCGTTACCACCCGCGCGTAACGATCGTGATCGGCGCGCAGCCAAGCGGGCGCATAGGTCGACTTGGCGTTTTTGAAGCTGCCGAACCACAGGAGCACGAGGCGCAGGTTGTGCTTTCGCGCCTCGGCGAGCTGGGAGTCGACCCGCGTGAAATCATATTTGCCTTGTACCGGCTCCAGCAGTTCCCAATAGACCGGCGTCACGACGGTGTTGAGGCTCAGCGCTTCCAGCCGGTCCCACACCGGCGCCATGTAGGCGGCACTCGACGCGGTGGAATTGTGGACCTCTCCGGCCAGGGCGGTCCAAGGCTCCCCGTCGACGATCAACTGCGTCGCTGCGCCCTCGTGGCGCACCTGCGGCATCGCGTCTTGCGCAGCGGCTGTCGCGGGGGTGCTCGCTGCCAGTGCCGCAGCAACGGTCAGCCGCAGGCCACTCGCTGCAATTACAGCGATCATGGGATTCCCGCCTTCTGTGAGGGGAGTTGCGTCGATTTCGGCGGCCTCGGATGTGGGCCGATGCCGCCGTCCGCCAGACGAAGCGCCCAGCGGATTGCGCCAATATACATGCCGGCGATATCGGGATCGGCGAAACTCTCGCGCGTATGGCCGAGGCTGGAGGCGAATACCCGCCCCCGACCATAGGTCTTCGCCCACGCGATCGGCAGATCGCGGTCGGGCGGCACCTGATCCTCAATCCCGGTGAAATCGAGCGTGGTCTCGTCGAGCCGCAGCAGGACGTCGACGTCTGCGCGCGACCAGTTGCGTACGACATAGAGTTCGTCCTGCTTAACGAACCGGCGTGGCAGTGCGGCGGTCGCAGGGAAGTCGCCGTCTTCGCGGATCAGCACGAACGGGCGCACCACATGGTCAAGCGTGTTGAATGGGTGTCCGGTCTGCTCGGCACCGATCATGTCGATGTAGTCACGCCACCCGCGGTTCGCGGCGATGCCGCCATGGATCACGACAATCCCCTTGCCCCGATCGTGCACGAAGGCGAGAAGCGCCGCCTTCTGTGCTGGCGCTAGCGGCCACTCCCCTTCTCCGCCCGCGATCACGACCGCGTCGAAGTCGCCAAGTCCCTTGGGTTGAAACCCCGCACGCATTGGTCCGCCGCCACCTGCATAAAGTAGCGTGAAGTCGGTTCGCAGTTCGGCGTCCCATGCCCCCGTCTCCTGCCCCCAGCGCAGGACCGCGGCCATCGCGGTGGAGATCGAATCATGGTGGAAACCCGCACCGCCGCCCAAGACCAGGATGTTCGGCCGCGACGTCGTGCGCTGGCCGGTAGGCAAATGCTCAAAATAATCTTCAAGGCTTTGCCCCGGTTGCGGCCCCGGTCCGGGGATCGCCGGCCGCCCCGGCCCCGCCCACTGCCCCTTGAACACCGGCGATGCCGGGGTCTGGCCGATGGCGGGGCTGCCCGGCACGAGCAGCGCAAGGGAGAGGGCGGCTGCCAACCGGCTGAGCGTCACGACGCCGCGTTCAGGGAAAAGCGAACTGGCTCGCCGGCCGCCGAGGACGGGGCGATCCATGCGAGGAACGCGCCGGGCTCCGCACGCCATTTCAGGTCGCTCCCGACGAACGTCAGCGCGTCGCGGCTCACCTCGAACGTCACTAGCTTCGCTTCGCCCGGCGCCAGCCGGATTTTGCGGACGTCCTTCAATTCGCGCACCGGCCGGGTCACGCTAGCGCTCACGTCGTGGAGGTAGAGCTGCACGGCCTCCTCCGCGTTGCGCCTGCCAGTATTGCGGACCATGGCGGACAGCGTGATCGATCCGTCCCACGCCATTTGCGCGGCGGAAGCGCGCGGCGCGTCATAGGCGATCGTTGAATAGGTCAGCCCGTGTCCGAACGGGTAGGCGGGACCGTCCGGCACATCGATATAGGCCGATTTGAAGAACAGTGGCTCACCGGCAACAGGCGGCCGGCCGGTCGACACATGATTGTAGAAGAGCGGTTGTTGCCCCGTCGTCCGGGGAAAGCTGACCGGCAGGCGGCCCGACGGCTCGACGACGCCCGTTAGCAAATCGGCTAGCGCCCGCCCGCCCTCCGACCCCAGGAACCATCCGACCAGAATGGCGTCCGACGCCTGGATCGCGGGGTCGAGTGCAAGAGCTCGGCCGGTCGACAGCACTACGATAACCGGCTTGCCGGTGGTTCGCAGCGCCTCGATCAGTGCCACCTGCGATGCGGGCACGGTGATCGATGTCCTTGAGCGTGCCTCACCCGACATGGACTGCGCCTCGCCGATCGCGGCGATCACCACGTCCGCAGTACGTGCCGCTCCGATCGCCGCATCGAGGCCGCCTGGGATCGAGGCATCAACGTCCGCGCCCTTGACGACCATCAGGCGGTCCTTGCCGATCGCCTCGCGCAATCCTTGCGCCAGGGTCACGCCTTCCCCAACCTTGGCCCAGGGGGCCCAGGCACCGTCCAACTGCGCGGGATCATCGCCGAGCGGCCCGACCAGAGCAACCTTCGCTCCGTCGCGCAGTGGCAGCACGCCGCCCTCGTTCTTCAATAGAACGGCGGATCGTTGCGCGGCGCGGCGCGCGACCGCCAACGCAGCGGGGGTGCGGATCCCCGCCCGCTCGCGTGCCGGATCGAGCGAGCGATAGGGATCGTCGAACAGACCAAGCGCCTCCTTGACCAGCAGGACGCGCCGTACCGCTTCATCAAGGCGCGCGGCCGTTACCGCGCCGGACGCGACCAGCGGCGGCAGTTCACGCTTGAACAGGCCGCCGCCCATGTTCATGTCCAGGCCCGCGTTGAAGGACAGCGCGGCCGCCTCGCGTTCGTTAGCTGCGACCCCATGCTGGACCAGTTCCTCTGCAGACCCGGCATCGGAAACGACGAAGCCGCGAAATCCCATGTTGCCGCGCAACAGGTCGGTCAGCAGATGGCGGTTTCCCGATGCAGGGACGCCATCGACATCATTGAACGCGGCCATGGTGGTCAGCGCACCCGCATCGAAGGCCGCCTGGAATGGCGGTAGATGCGTCTGGCGAAGTTCGCGCTCGGTCACGTCGGTGTTGTTATATTCCTTGCCACCCGAAACCGCCCCATAGCCGGCGAAATGCTTCGGACACGCCGCCACGCTGCGCGGCGAGGTGAGCGCCTTGCCCTGAAAGCCACGCACATAGGCTGCGGCGAATTGTGCTGCGAGCCAAGGGTCCTCGCCCGATCCTTCCGCGACGCGCCCCCAACGCTGGTCCCGCGCGACATCGACCATTGGCGCATAGGTCCAATGAACCCCGGCAGCGGTCATCTCCTCCGCTGCTGCCCGTGCCGTCTGCTCGGCCAGTTCCGGCTCGAAACTGGCGGCCATACCGAGCGGGATCGGGAAAATGGTGCGCAGCCCGTGCAGCACGTCGGCTCCAAACATGAGCGGGATGCGTAGACGCGATTGTAGGGCGGCATCCTGCAACTGCCGCCCCAGCGCCACGCCGGTTCCACCTAGCAGCGCGCCGACCCGGCCCGCTCTGATCTCAGTGAATTGGAACGCAGCACGATCGTGTGCCTCGGCCTGAGCGTTGATGTCGGGATTGATCGGGCGCGGCGTCGGCCGCACATCGTCAGGATAGAGGGTGAGCTGCCCGACTTTCTCTTCCACCGTCATCCGGGCGATCAGCGCCTCGACCCGTGCGCTGGTGGCGGTTGCGGCAGCACGGGCGAGACGTGGCATGGCCATCGCACCGACGAGGGCAGTCGTCAGGGACAGGGCGGCGCGCCGGTTGACGATAGATGACGAAGCGGAAGCGATCATGTCTGAGCACCCAGTTTGAACACTGTCACCGCATTGGTTTCGAACAGCGTCTTCTTCGCCGCTGGTGACAGCGGCATACGCTCCACTACCGCCACCGTCTCACCCTGCTTCTCGAACGGATAATCTGTCGCATAGAGTACGCGGTCTGCGCCCAGCACCTCCTGCGTCAGGCGGAGCGGCGCCCAGTCGTTCATGCCGCTGGTCGTCACCCAGATATTGGTCCGCAGATACTCGGACGGCAGACGCTTCATCGGCATCGGTGTGCCGCTTGCCGCCATCCTTCCACGTTGTTCCAGCCACCGATTGTCGAGACGCGACATCCAGAACGGCAGACCCTCACCCATGTGCCCGATGACGATCTTTAGACGGGGGAAGCGGTCAAACAACCCTGCTTGCATCAGCTTTAGCACGTGCGTGCCGACCTCGACACCGTAGGCCCAGGCAGCGCCCCCGGTTAGCGGTCCGGCGAGCACCTCGCGCATGCCGCCGGCAGGATCGCGCGGATGAATATAGATTGGAACGTCCAGCGCCTCCGCAGCTTCAAAGATCGGCCAGAAGGCAGGTGCATCAAGGTAGACGCCGCCAGTATGTGAGTTGATGATCCCGCCCTTCAACCCGAGCGACGTGACGCCACGTTCGAGCTCATGCGCGGCCGCGGCTGGGTCCTGAGGCGCGATCGCAGCCAGCGCAGCCAATCGGGTCGGATGACGACGGCATGCCGCTGCGACGTAGTCATTGGCTTCCCGTGCAAGGACACAAGCCTGATCAACCGGGAAGATCTGTACGCCGGGCGACGATAACAGCAGCAGCTGCATCGCAATGCCGTCGCGGTCCATCGTCGCAATCCGACCCGCACCAACATCGACCAGCTGTTCGGCAAGGTCGGCAACAGGTCCGTCACGGGTGATAAGCGGCACACCGGGGATGTGCATGTGCGCATTGGCGGAAAGCAGGCCCGGGCTAAGATAGCCCTCCTCACAGGCAATACGTCGGTAGGGTATGGCGGCAGCGGGCGATGCCGACGCGGCGGTGGCTAGTATGGCGGCGCCCCCCGCCATCATCTCCCGTCGTGTCGGCATCGCACCGTTCCTCTTTAAGATCAGAAATCCAGCGACGCTTGGAGGCCGACCTGGCGGACCGACTGGGGACTGTAGGCTGTCGCGAAAGCGTAGGCCGTCCCAGGTTGTGCCGCGAGCCCGGCGATCGACGAAGCAATACGGGCCCCGCCAATGTTCGAGACATAAGCGTTGAGGCTCCACTTGTCCTCGACCCGCACACCGATCCGGCCGCCAACGATGACATGCGAGCGATCGGTCGTCAGCGTCTCATCAAGCCGTTCATTTGTCAGGCGAGTGCGGCTCCGATACTGACCGTCAAGGGACACAAATCCGTTTAGATCGCCGGACAACTGCCTGCTGTACTCGCCAGACAACGTTGCGGAAAAGCGTGGCGCATAAGCGATCTGCTGACCCGTCAACGAGGTTCCGTCCAGCGCCAGGAAGCCGGTCGGATATTTCGCCACGTTGTAGATGGCGCTGCCGTTGATCGTGAAATTACGCCCGATGCGCCCGAAGATATCGCCCTCGATGCCCTTGGTAATCAACCGGTCGATATTGATCGGCTGAGGCGAGATGACCTGCGTAACCGGATCGCGATAAGCGGTCTGAGCCTGGAAATCGCGAACCTTCTGGTAGAAGCCGTCGACATTGACGGCCAATCGGCCGTTGAACAAGGAGGTCTTCAAGCCGAGCTCATAGGCCATTGGCTTTTCGGGCCGCACCAATGTGCCGAGCACGGGTACATCGTTGACCACGGTGATGGTAGCCAGCTGCGCGTTCTTGTAACCACGCGATGCCGTACCGTAGACCATGATGTTACGAACCGGCTCAAGCTGCGCACCTGCCCGCCACGAAAAGTCGTCATCGGTATATTTGAGGTTAGCTGTCAGCAGCGGCGTCGGCGCTGGCAGGACGTTACGCCGCGTGCCGTCTAGCGAGAGATTAGCATGGGTAAGGCGGCCACCTGCAAAAACCGTCAGCGGGCCAGCCTTGTAGCGAGCTTCGCCAAAGCCCGACAAATTCTCAGTCTTGTTGCGCGCCAGTTCCTCGACGCCAACGACCAAGCCGCCGGGGATGAAATCCAGGAAGGTGCTGCCCCCCTGCTGCGGACCGCTATTCAGGAACGTGTTGGCGTTGAGGTAGAAGCCGCCCAAGGTCAGCTGCAGCGGCCCCGAACCGCTAGTCGCGAGACGAACTTCCTGGGTGAATTGACTGTAATCCGTGGCGATGCCTGACTGCACGTTAAGCGTGGCTGGCGGCCGGGGCAGGCGATCGATGTCAGTAGTCGCATACAGATTTTGGAAGCGCCGTGACGTGATCGACGTCAGCGTTACGCCACCAAAGTCATAATCGAGCTGGCCGGACACGCCCCAGACCCGCTTCAACTGATAATCCCGACCCGAACCGCAATGCTCCAGGTTGCCCGGCTTTGCGGTGATGCCGCATACGTTCTGGAGCAGGGCACTTTCCGGACCCGACACGTTCGTCAACTCGAAAAACTGTCCGTCGGTGCCCTTCGAATAGTTGTAATCACCAATGATGTTGACCGTCAGACGGTCGAATTCGCCGCGGTAGCGCGCGCGCCAACCCAATTCAGTGAGCTCGTCAGCCTTCCCAGTGAAGGTGTTTTGCGTGATACCGTTAATACGCGAGCCGTAGACACTTGCACGCACAGCTGACGTTTCTGAGACAGGCACATTGACCGTGCCGCGCAGAACCTGCCGACCAAATTCCGACCCCGCAAAACCGTCGCCTGCCAGCTGGGCAGAAAAGTTACCGGAGACCCGCCTAGGATCCGGCGCATTCGTCGAAATGTTGATCACGCCCGCCGAGACGCTTTGCCCGAACAGTGTTCCTTGCGGTCCCCGCAGCACCTCGACACGGCTAATGTCGAAAAGATTGGAGATGTTCGTGTTTCCCTGGACCACGCCGTCGACGACGACGCCCACCGCACTTTCGGCGGAACGCGACAAAGCCGCCGTGCCGATTCCGCGGATGAAGGCCGAACTGCCGCCCGGCCCCCCGCCTGAAGCGTTGATCTGGAGCGACGCAGTGGACCGCGACAGCTCGCTGAGCTGCGATACCTGTTGCCGCTCAAGCTGATCTCCAGAGACAATCGCAACCGCGATTGGAACGTCCTGTACGCGCTCTGCACGACGTTGAGCAGTCACGATGATGTCCGAGGATTGCTCGTCGCTTGCTGGCACTGCGGTCGTAGGGACGGCCGTTGACTGCTCGGCGGTCGACTGCGCCAGGACTGAGGTCGACATAACCAGCGAGGAACCGGCCAGCAGAAGTGCGATAGTTTTCATAGATCCCCTCCAGAGGGCTTTGCCCAGTCGCCCGCCGTTGCAGGTCGACATTCGAATTAGAACGTGGGTTCTCTTCTGCGTTAAACGAAAAAGCGTGTCAATCGTCTTTTCACGCATTCGCTGAGCTAATGATAATCAAGCTAATTTGGCGGTCGCCGCGACGGTGCGAAATGGGACAGCCTTTACATCCCAAGTCACCCATCTATCACGGGAGCGTATTTATGGATTTCAGCAGGACCTGCCTTTTGACCGACGTGGCCCAGTCTCCAGAAGCTCCGGCGGGTATCGCACGACCGCCGCAGCAGGGACGGAGCAGGGCGTCGTTCGAGCGGATGATGACAGCCGCTGAGGCGTTATTGATCGAGCGTGGCAGTGATGGATTTGCGCTGAACGACGTCAGTCGCGTGGGAAAGGTTTCGATCGGCTCGATCTACAATCGCTTCTCGAGCAAAGACGAGCTGATCCAAGCGGTTCACGCCCGCGTTATGGATCGGCTTTGTGCTGATCAGACGCGGATTGTGATGCGCGCGCGTAGCCGCAGCCGTTCGCCAGTTTCTCTGATACGTGCGATCGTTGATGAGATGGGCGAGTTTCTCGCATCGCATGCACAGGTGATGCGTCCGATGATGTTGCGCGCTGCGTTCGATCTGGTGGTTCAGGATCGTGGCCGCATTGCCCACGACGAAATGGCCACGATGGTGGCGACGGAAGTGCTCGCTCACCGCGAAGCGATTGCGCATCCTGATCCCGATCACGCAGTCGAGGCGGTGATCCGTATCTCCTATGCCGCCTTTGCCCGCGAACTCGGCTTCGGCATGGCGGAAGCACCCCAGGGCGGCACCGATTGGAAGCGGTTGAAGGCCGATATGGGAGACATGGCGGCGCGCTTTCTGTTTAGCGCGCCGCCCGCTGACGACTAAGCCGCCTTGGGAACGCCCAATGGTTTAGGCAGGCGATGCGCCTGGGTCAGGATGACGACCGACATCACGACGCTGAGCGCACCCATGACGGTGAAGGCCATCAGGACGCCCCCCCCTGCCCCGCCGATGATGCCGACAATCGCTGGGCTGATGAACTGCGCGGCAAAGAAGGCCGAGGTCCAAAGTCCAAAGCCTCGTCCCCGATGCTGCGGCGGTAGTAGACGCGAAACCCAGAAGATAAGGCCAGCGACCGTCATTCCCGCGCCAAACTGCTGCACAAAGGCGAAGACAGTCATCATTGCAACGCTAGTCGATATGCCCATGCCGCCAGTGCCCAGCCCCAAAAACAACAGGAAGGTCGCGATCACCCGCTCGCCCGACCAACGTCGCGATATAAGGTTGAATACCAAGGCGCCGGGTAGCACCGCGAGGCCCGCCATGCCCATAATCGCGCCAATACGTCCCGCCGCTTCGACACCGATCGCTTGAAAGGCCAGACCGCCATTGACGGTGAAGACATAGTAGATGATCGACGAGAAGATCGTGACTGAGCAATAGGCCGCAGCCGTTCCCCAAGAGAAGGCGCGCGACTGCGAAGCCTCCGCCGAAGCGTTCCGTTGGTCCGCGTCTACCGCATGATGAGGCACACGTTCCGGCTCGAAAAAAAAGAGCAGCATGGCAAGGAAAATCGGGAACGCGAGCAGGTATATCAAAAATACATAGCTCCAGTTTGCCCCAGCAAGTGCTCCGGCTCCTGCGATAGAAGCGGCGCCTAGGAAGGGCCCAAGTATGCCCTGCATCGTTATCCAGGTCCGTCGAGCGCCCTCGTCATAGTAATCGGCGAATAGCGCGTTGACGATTACGAGGACAAAGGTTTCTGAAACCCCTACAAGCACGCGAGACAACAGCACTGCCCACAAGTCGCCGAACACAACCGGCGCTGCCCCTGCAAAGGCATAGAAGAAGGTCGCGAATAGGATTGGCAAACGCCGCCCATGGCGGTCGGCAACGAGCCCCGCCAAGGGCGAGAGCAGCGCGACCATCAGGCCGGGAGTCGTTACCAACAGAGGCACAATCAACCCGGCATTGGGAACGTCTCGAAAATGCGCGATCAGAGTCGGCACTGCAGGCGCGAGCGAGAGGATACTGAGAATCGGCAGAAAGCCTGCGAAAGCCAACGTCACACCCTGCGCCGCGCCGGCGCGTCGCACCCTCCTAGGGATGGAATCCTGGCGCATCGATCATCCTCCTTTATATTTTCGAACGTTTATTCTATTTTGCTCGTCTACAGGCGTCAATCGGGGTAATCCGCTGCACAAGGGAAATAACCCCTGCCTAGAGGGTACTTGCCCTTGATATGTCGCCGATTGATGACGGCAACTTCGGCAGCTCACTTCGAGGCGCCATGCGAAAAAACGCATCACCCTCTTTTTACAAATTGCATAAATAGAATTGCCGTTCTATAAACCGCAAAACAGCCAGCATCAAACCGGTGCGGCGCGCAAGGGGAGGATGACCATGCGCTTTTCCATATTCCTAAATGGTCGAGTGACGGCGCCCGAGCAGGACCGTCAGTTTATTCAGGACACTATCGACCACGCTGGTCGCGCCGAAGCGCTGGGCTTCGATGCGGTTTTTCTGCCCGATCATCATTTTACTGGCTACATGCCCGTGGCAAGCGACCCGATGATGTTCGCAGCCTACTTGGCAGCGCGCTTTCCCAAGCTCCATTACGGCTTTTCGGTCACGTCGATCCCCCTGCATAGCCCTGTGCGCTTCGTAGAGCGGGTAAACATCCTCGATCAGCTGACCGGCGGCAAGATCCTGGTCGGGGTCGGGTCGGGCACGACCCCCGAGGAGATGATCGGCTTTGGCGTAAACTACAAAGAAGCCTCCGCTGTTGCCGAGGCGAACCTTGCGATCGCGGAGCAGCTCTGGGCGAAGAAGCTGACAGATGCGCCGGTCGATTTCGAGAACGGCCCGCACAAGGGTACTGTCCTCCAACGTATCGCTCCCGCCGCATTGACCCCGCGCCATGCGCGGCTGATGCCCGTCGCGATGAAGGAAACCAGCGCTCGCCGTGCTGCCGAGAATGGCTGGCCCGCCTTCATCCCTGCTTTCACGCCCCCGAACATTGGTGGCACCGAGCCGCTAAAGCACGTCACGAAGTACTTCAATGCCTACCGCGACATGCTATTGGGAGCGGGTCATGATGACGCGACGGTAAAAGACGCGCTGTCCTGGACCACCCATTCCTATCAGTGCGTCCATATTGCCGAAACTGACGAACAGGCTCGCGAGGAACTGGAGCAGATCCTAATCGCCTACCAGTCCGCGCTCGATCGTGAGAAACTCTACGGCGACAAGGCGGAGACGAACGACGCCAATACCAAGACAGACAAGACGCCCCAGGCGCTGACTGACGACTGGATCGCGACTTGGTGCCTCTATGGTAGCGCAAAGACGGTGCGCGAGCATCTAGAGCCCTATGCCGAACTGGGCATTGGCAACATCCTGTGCGGCACCACCACTGGTCCGGTCACGCCGCAGCGATTGAAATGGGCGAACCGCACGCTCGACCTGCTCGCCAGCGAGGTCATGCCCGCCTTCGGATCGGCCCGGTGAGCGCCCCCCGCGTCGTTGGCATCGGCGGGACCACCCGCCCCGGCTCGTCGGGTGAGCGGCTGGTCCGCGCCGTGCTGTCCGCTTGCGAGGAACGCGGTGCGACGACGCGGATGTTCGGCGGCGCGGACCTTGCCGCCCTGCCCCACTTCGCACCCGAAAACCCGGAGCGGTCCGAAGCGCAGCTCGATTTCGTCGAGGCAGTGCGCGGCTGCGACGGGATCGTCATCGGCACCCCCGGCTATCACGGCGGCATTTCCGGCCTGGTTAAGAACGCGATCGACCTGCTCGAAGACCTGAACCACGACACGCGCGTCTATTTCGACCAGCGCGCAGTGGGCTTGATCGTGTCCGCGGCCGGGTGGCAGGCATGTGGCGTCACCCTCCAGGCGCTGCGCGGCATCGTCCATGCAATGCGGGGTTGGCCGACGCCGATCGGCATCGCGCTGAACAGCGTCGAGCAGAAGCCGTTCGACGCCGAAGGACGCCTGATCGACGAAGCCTTGCAACGGCAGGTCGCGCTCCAGGCCGAACAGATCCTGTTTCTGGCGAGCGCGGCGCGATGACCCGCGAGGACGCGATCGAGCTGACCGTGGGGCGCGACATGTGGACGACCGCCGCCATAAGCGACGTGCCTTCCGCGCGGCTTGCGGACGGGCCGATGGGCGTGGCCAGCGGCCGCGTCGACGAGCGCGACATCTCCGTCCTTAGCCCTGCACCGGTCGCACTCGCCGCCACCTGGGACACCGCGCTGGTCATGCGAGTCGGGTCGCTGATCGGCGGCGAGGCCAAGCGGCAGAAGGTCGACCTGATCCTCGCCCCCAATCTCAACCTGCAACGCACCCCGACCGGTGGACGCGCTTTCGAACTGTTCGGCGAGGACCCGCTACTCGCCGGAACGCTGGGCGTGGCGTGGATCGAAGGCGTGCAGAGCCGCCATGTCGGCGCGGTCGCCAAGCATCTGGTCTGCAACGACAGCGAAACCGCACGCGACCGGTTCAGCGCTGATATCGACGAGCAGGCCTTGCGCGAAATCTACCTGCTGCCCTTCGAGATGGCGGCGCGCGCCGGATGTGCCGGGCTGATGGCGGCCTATAATCGCGTCAACGGCACGCACTGCGCGGAGCACCCGCATTTGTTGACGGAGATCGTTCGCGACGATTGGGGCTATCGCGGCTTCACCATCAGCGACTGGTTCGGCACTGTCTCGACGGTGCCGGCGATGCGCGCCGGTCTCGATCTTGAAATGCCCGGCCCGGCGCGCTTCTATGGCGCGAAGCTGGCAGAGGCGATCGCATCCGGCGACATCCCTGCGGCCACCGTCGATACCGCCGCCCGGCGCGTCGCCGACACGGCGCGCCGTTTCGCCGGGGGCGATGCCGGTGCCGAACCCGGCGACCGCGACGCGATCCTGACCGAGGCGGCGGCCGCCAGCTTCGTGCTGCTCCGCAACCGCGGTGACCTGTTGCCCATCGCCCCCGGCAGCATCCGCACGCTCGCCGTGATCGGCCCCAATGCGCTCGCCCCCTGCCTTCAGGGCGGCACCTTTGCGAAGGTTTCGCCGCGCCCCGATGCGGTGACGCCGCTCGACGCGCTGCGCGCCGCTTATGGTGCCGAGGTGGTGCGATGCGCGCCCGGCTGCGACCCGTCACCGCGCCTGCCCGCAATGCCCGCCATGCCGGTCCGCGACCTGGGCGATGGCGCGACACGGGGGCTGACCGTTGATTATTTCGCGGGGTATGATTTCACCGTCCCGCCACTCGGCAGCGAAACGCGCGCCACCAATTCGCTCACCTGGTTCGGCGGGATGCCGGGCCTCGGCGCCTTCGACAAGGCGGGCGGCGTCCGCGCGAGCGGCCTCGTCACGCCGATCCAGACCGGCCTGCACCGCCTGCATATCGGCGGCACCGGATCGGTGCGGCTGCTGGTCGACGGCGCGGAGGTCTTCGCGGCCGACCGCCGCATCGCTCCCGCCGACATCATGGGCGTCCTCAAGGGCGGCGACAGCGAGATGATCGAGATCGCCCTGACGGCCGGGGTGCCGGTCCGCATCGACGCGGAACTGCGCTTCGAACCGGCCCGCGCGCAAGGGCTATGGTATGGGCTCGGCGCACCCGGCAACCCGGAGACCTTGCTCGTCGAGGCAGAGGCGCTGGCGCGTCAGGCCGATGCGGTGCTGCTGGTGCTTGGCGAGACCGCCGATTCCGGCGTCGAAAGCAAGGATCGCGATACCAACGCCCTTCCTGCCGACCAGCAGCGGCTCGCCGCCCGCGTCATTGCCGCCAACCCCCATGTGGTCGTAGCCGTCAATGTCGCCCATGCCTTCGACCCCGCGATCGCGGAAGGCGCGGACGGCTTGATGGTCGTCTGGTATCCAGGCGAAGCCTTCGGCCCGGCACTCGCAAACGTGCTTACGGGACGGCGCGAGCCGTCGGGCCGCCTGCCGCTGACGATCGCCGCCGATGATCGCGATTATCCGGTCTTCGATGCGATCCCCGATGCGGAGGGCCGCGTCCATTATGCTGAAGGCGTCGGGATCGGCCATCGCGGTTTCACCGCACGTAATATCCGCCCCGCCCACGCCTTTGGTAGCGGGCTTGGCTATGGCGGGGTCACGCTGGATGCGGTCCAAGGCACTCCTTCTCCGGATGGCGGCGCGCGATTGGATGTGACCTGCACCAATCCCGGCGAACGGGACACCAACGCGGTCGTGCAGGTCTATCGCGACGACGGCGCATTGGCCGGCTTCGCGAAGGCACCGGTGGGCGCAGGAACCACCGCCGTCATCGCGGTCACGATCGATCCGCTGGCGTTGCGGCGCTGGTGCGACGACGGCTGGCAACGTCCCCACGGTCGCCTGTCGCTTCACGTCGGGCTGTCGAGCACGGATTTGCCCCTCGCCACCGACCTTCATTTCGATTAGAACTATCCTTCTAAATATAATCCTAGGAGAGCATTGATGGCCCGCGTGTCTGAAATCCGCTTCGTCGGTTATGCCGTCCCCGACCTGGACGCCGAGCGTCGATTCTATGCCGAAACCTGGGGGCTAACCGAGGTGCCGTCCGACGACGGCATGGCCTATTTCGCCGCGCAGGGCACTGACGAGAAATATGTCGTGCGACTGCGCCAGGACTCGTTGCAGCGGATCGACCTGATCTGCTGGGCCGCCGAGACACGCACCCATGTCGACGCGCTGTTCGAGCAGGTGCAGGCGCACGGCGGCAAGATCATCGCACCCCCGCATGAGCTCGAAGGCCTGGGCGGCGGCTATGGCTTCCGTTTCTTCGATCCCAACGGCTTTCCTCTCCAGATTTCCGCCGAAGTCGAACGCGGCACCGCTCGCGAACTCACCCGCGGCGAGGCGATCCCTGTTAAGATCAGCCACGTCGTCATGCACTCGCCCGATCATAAGGCGCTGGTTGACTGGTATGCCAAGGCGCTGGGTTTCCGCATTTCCGATTGGCTGGGCGACTTCATGTGCTTCATGCGCTGCAACGCCTGGCACCACCGCCTCGCCTTCCTGCCCGGCCCGCCCGCGTTCAACCATGTCGCCTATGACGTCCTGACCATCGATGACATGATGAAGGGCGTCGCGCGGCTGAAGAAGCATGACGTCGACATCAAATGGGGCCCGGGCCGTCATACGGCGGGCAACAACACCTTCAGCTATTTCACCACGCCCAACGACAATGTGGTCGAATACACGTCGGAACTGGAGCAGGTCGACGACGAGCATCACGAGCACACCGTCCATGTGCCGTCGCCCGAGAAGATGGACCAGTGGGGCACCGGCGTCGGCGGTCCGCAAACCATGCCCAAGCCGGTGGCCGACGCCGGCCTGTGGCAGGTTCCCGTCGCCTGATCCTGCCCCGACACACGAACCCGGAAAGCCGATCCCATGGCGCTGTTTGAATATTTCCCCAACTACATCTGGAACCTGTCGGTCGCGATCGCGATGGAATCGGGGGCACAACTCGGTGAGATCATCGACATGTGCCAGCCGATCCGGGACGCCGCGGCGAACGGCGCCGATGCGGGCACGCCGCAATTCATGGCGCAATGGGCCGCGATGGGCGAGAAGCTGATCGCGCTTGCCGCCGAGGACGAGGACAAGGGCCGCGCCTTCTCCGCCTCCAACAAGCTGGAGCGGGCGAGCCTCTATCTCATCACGGCCGAGCGGATGCAGGGACATGGCGCTCCGGGTCGGCAGGCGACCTACGCCAGGGCGCTCGACGCGTTTAGCCGTTCGACCGCGCTGGGGAAGCTGAACCGCAAGCGGGTTGACGTGCCGCTCGCCGCGGGCACGATGCCCGCGCTCTACACGCGCGCACCGGGCGACGGGCGCAAGCCGGTGGTCGTGTTCTGCAACGGCCTCGATAGCTGCAAGGAACTGCTCTACTGGACCCGCCTGCCAGAGGAACTGGCGCGGCGGGGCATTTCCACCCTCTGCGTCGACCAACCCGGATCGGGCGAGGCGCTGCGGTTGCAGAACCTGCCGGTCGACCCGTACAGCGAGAGCTGGGCGAGTGCGGCCGTGGACTGGCTGGAACGGCAGGAGGATGTCGATCCCGAGCGGATCGGCATGACCGGCATTTCGCTCGGCGGCCATTTCGCACCGCGCGCGGTCGCCTATGAGCCGCGTTTCGCCAGCGGAGCGGTGTGGGGCGCGAACCATAACTGGCGCGAGGTGCAGGACAGGCGCATGGCGCGCGAGGGTGAGAACCCCGTTCCGCACTATTGGAAGCACGTCCGCTGGGCGTTCGGGGCCACCGATCAAAACGATTTCCTGGCAAAATCAGCGGCGATGAACCTGAACGGTCACATGGACCGTATCACCGTGCCGTTCCTCGTCACCCACGGCGCGAACGATCGCCAGATCAGTCCGAAATATGCCGACGATCTTTATGATCAGCTGGTCAACAGCCCGCGCCGCGAGAAGGTGATCTTCTCCGCACGCGAAGGCGGTGTCGAACATGTCGGAGCCGACAACATGGCCTATGGCCGCGACCTGATTTCCGACTGGTTCGCCGAAACGCTGGGAGGACATGCCGCATGAGGTTCCTCGATCTGTCGATCACCCTCGATCCCGAGGTTATCACCGACCCGCCCTTCATGCGCCCGACGATCGCCTATCAGACGCACGAACAGACCGTCGCGGAGGTTCAGGGCTTCTTCCCCGGCGTGACGGCGGAGCAATTCCCCGGCGGACAGGGCTTCGCCGCCTCGGAAACGCTGACGCTCAGCACGCACAACGGCACCCATCTCGACGCGCCGTGGCATTATCACCCGACGATGGACGGCGGCAAACCCGCCATCACCATCGACGAGGTACCGCTCGACTGGTGCTTCCGCCCGGGAGTGAAGCTCGATTTCCGAGACAAGCCCGATGGCCATGTCGTGACGGCGGCCGAGATGGCGGCGGAATTCGGCCGGATCGGCTATGATCTCCAGCCGCTCGATATCGTGCTGGTCAACACCGCTGCCGGCGCAGCCCTGGGTGGTCCCGACTTTCTCGGACGCGGATGCGGCATCGGCTATGAGGCGACGATGTGGCTCACCAGCCGCGGCGTCCGCGTTACCGGCACTGACGCATGGAGCTGGGACGCCCCCTTCGCGCTGACGGGCAAGAAGGTCGCCGAAACAGGCGATACCTCGCTAATCTGGGAGGGGCACAAGGCCGGACGTGACATCGGCTATTGCCATATGGAAAAGCTGACCAACCTCGACCAGCTGCCCAATCACGGCTTCACCGTTTCCTGCTTCCCGGCGAAGATCAAGCGCGGCTCGGCCGGCTGGACCCGCGCCGTCGCGATCCTGGAGGGTTGAAGCGGTGCGGCTCGCCACCCGCCGTGATGGTACGCGCGACGGCGCACTGGTCGTCGTTTCCACCGACGGTGAACGCCTGCTACCCGCCTCGCGAATCGCCACGACGCTGCAAGCCGCACTTGATGACTGGTCGCGCGCCGAACCGGCGTTGCGAGCGATCGCCGCACGGCTCGACGCCGGACAGGGGAATGGCTTCGCTGAAACCGACCTGATGGCCCCCCTGCCCCGCGCGTGGCAATGGCTCGACGGTTCCGCCTTTCCCACCCATGGCGCGTTGATGCAGCAGGCGTTCGGGCTGCCGCCGATCGAAACCGACAAGCCGCTGATGTATCAAGGTATGTCGCACCGTTTCCTGGGACCGACCGAGGACGTGCCGCTGCCGAGCGAGGCCGACGGCATCGATTTCGAGGGCGAGTTCGGCGTCATCACGGGCGATGTGCCCATGGGCTGTCCAGCGGACGAGGCGCTGGCCCATGTCCGACTGATCGTTCTCATCAACGATTGGTCGCTGCGCGGCATCGCGCCGGCTGAGATGAAGACCGGCTTCGGCTGGGTCCAGGCCAAGCCCGCCTGCTCGGTAGCCCCCTTTGCCGTGACGCCAGGTGCCTTGGGCGACGCCTGGCGGGGCGGCCGCGTCTGTCTGCCGCTGATCGTCGAGGTCAACGGAACATGGTTCGGCAGCCCGCGCGGTGACGAGATGGCTTTTGGTTTCCATGACTTGATCGCACATGCCGCACGATCGCGGGACCTGCCCGCCGGGACGCTGATCGGGTCGGGCACCGTATCCAACGTCGATCATGCCGCTCTGGGGTCAAGCTGTCTCTCGGAACGACGCGCGATCGAGATGATCGCTCATGGTGCGCCGCAGACGCCATTCCTGTCATTCGGCGACCGAGTGACGATGGGAGCCGGGGAAGCCAGTGTATTTGGCGTCATCGACCAGCGCGTGGTTCGCCCGGCTTCGCCTTTGAAGCAGCCGGTCCGGCTTCCTCAGTGAATGTCGGCGTGCGGATCGGGATCTGCCTTTCGTTCGGCCGGGTACGCCATCTTGAGATGACGGTTGCCGTTGCCGAGAAAACCGGCTGGCAGAAGACGCGAATGTGGAAAATGAGGCGGCGAAACACCTTTTCGGTTGGATAATCTCCTCGTCGTCGCCGGTCTCCAGAGCGAAGTCAGGCCGTCCCGTTCGCGAGACCGCTTCACGTCCTGCCGGTTAGGGGTGACAGGAGATCGAAGGTGCGAACGCATCCATCGTTCACCCATTCGGCTCACAGCGACAGCTTGAGGCGCTTCCCGGCACAGCGCGAAACGCAGACCATCATCGTGTCGCCGACAGCACGATCCTCCTTTGTGAGGACAGAGTCGCGGTGCAGAATAGAACCGTCGACGACGCCTACCTCACACGTTCCGCAGGTTCCCTCCTGGCAGGTGGACTGGACGAACACGCCTTGACGGCCGAGCACCGTCAGGATCGTTTCGTCGGCAGCGACCGGGAACACCTCGCCGGTCGATCGCAACTCGATCTCGAACGGCAGGTTCTCACGATCGTCGTACTGCACGGGTGCGAACCGTTCAGCGCGGAAACGTAGGCGATAAGCCTCGCATCCGGCCTCCACCGCCTGGATCAATCGTTCCGGTCCGCAGCAATAGACGGTCACGTCCCCGCCGATGCCGGCCAGCAGCGCATTCAGGTCGAAGCGACCGCGCTCGTCGGCGGGCCAGACGAGCGCATGATCGCCGTGGCGGAACACCAGTTCGTCGGCATAGGCCATGGTTTCGGTCGAACGGCCAAGATAGACAAGTTGATGCTCCCGCCCTTGCGCCTTGAGGGCCGCCATCATCGGGATCATCGGCGTAATCCCGATGCCGCCGGCGACAAGCAGCACGGGTTCGTCGTCCACAAGGGGGAAGTGGTTGCGCGGCGGCTTGACCCGGACCTCGGTGCCGATGGCCAGGTCGTGGTGTATGAACCGTGATCCGCCGCGCCCATCCCCTTTGAGCAACACTGCCAAGATCCAGCGGCCGGCCCTTGGCTCCCCAGTCAGCGAAAATTGGCGGACCAAGCTGTTCGGCAGCTCGATCTCGACATGCGCGCCCGGCGCCCATGCAGGAAGCGGTTCCCCGCTGCCTGCGAGCGTCACCTCGACCTGCTCCGGAAAATGGACGTTCGTCACGGTTCCTTTGAACCGGCGATCAACTCGAGGTTCCTGTCGTGCCGGGCGCGATCAATCGGGAACCGCCGGATCAGCAGCAGGACCACAATCATAAGGAGGAGGCTCACCAAAAGGTAGACGGCTCCGAGCCGCCATAGGGTATCCATAGGAACGCTACCCGGCGCCGCCTTGCTCGGGAAGGCGACCAGCCACAGCACGCCGCCGGAGATCAGCACGCCGAGTCCCGACACCGCCTTACTGAAGAAGGCGTCGGCCGAGAACAGCAGGCCTTCGGAGCGCTTGCCGGTCTTCACCTCCAGCTCCTCGACGACATCAGACAGCATCGAGTTCATGATCGACGCGCTCATTACATAGAGCACCCCTTGGATGACGATCTCCACAGCGAGGATCGTGAACAGGGCAGGACGGCCGTTGGCCGGAAGCAGGTTGAACAACCGAAGCAAGATTGGGAGCGCACCGGTGATCATGGCGAGCGTGTAAATTGTTATCAGGCCGCTACGCTTGTCCATCCGTTTGGCGATGGGCTGGAGGATTACCGCGCCGACTAGCGTCGCGACTGCGGTGAGCGATGCGAGGACAGCGAGCTGCCCCTGCGCCAAACCCCAAAAATACAGTCCGAAATAGAGGTCCAGCCCGGTACGCGCGCCGCTGACGACCGCTACCAGCATGCCCGCTCCCAGCATGACGCGGGCGGCAGGTTCTTTGAACAATCCAAGCACGTCACGAAAAAACCGCCCGCCCCCACCCCCGCTCCGTCCCGCGCTCGGCGCTGGTTTGCGGAGCCACGGGATGTATCGCTGAGTCGCCGCACTGGATAGGAGAATGGACACGACCATCGCCGTCGAGCCCGCAATAGCAAACGACAGGTAGCCGCTGCGATCGGTCACCCCGCCATGCTCCGGCGACAGGAAGATCTGGAAGGCCGCAATGGTGAACAGGGCGCCCGCAAACGTACGAAAGAAAATTCGCATGCTGACGATCAACGTGCGGCGATGATATTCTGCTACTAGTTCCGGCGCGAGCGCGATCGACGGCAGCTCGAAGAAAGTATCGAACAGCCGCAGCGCCATTAGGCACCCGAGCAGATAGAAGAATAGCCCATCACTGGACATCCATGCAGGCGGGTTCCAAAGCATCAAGAAGGACAGGCCGATTGGCAGGGCCGAAGCATACATGAACGGGTGACGCCGCCCGAGGCGCGAGCGCGTATTGTCGGAAATGTAGCCGGTGATCGGATCAACGATCGCATCAAATACGGTGATGATCGAAATGGCGAGCGCAACCGTGGTCGGCCGCAGGCCTAGCACCTGGTTGTAGTAGATCAGCAGGAAGCTGCTTAGCGCTCGCATCTTGATGCCGGTGGAACAAGCGCCAAGGCCATAGAACACCAAGGTCGGCCAGCCGACTGCGGGACGGGGGCCAAGCACTGGCGTGACAATCTCGGTCATCGGCCCTGTTCCGGATCGAGCGGCAAATCGAGTATTTCGACGAATTGCTGGCCACCATGCATGTCCCGCTCGAGAGCGCCGCCCTGCGCCTCGACGCGCGGGTAGCTGAACTTGATGACAAGCAGATTGGGGATCGCGAACCACTTTACCTGCGCCGGGTCTGCACGGAAGATTCGAGCCAGAGCGTCACGGGACAAGGTCTCAGTCGCCGCATGGCGGGCGAACAGCTTCGCATCTTTGAAAAATAGGTCCACCGTGATCCAGAACGGGCCTGCATTCTTCGACCGGACATAGCGGCACACATCGGACACCGTATTCATGCCAAAATCCGTCCATCCTTGAGGAAGCGCATCCGCACGAGTTCAAGCGGGTCATCGGGCGCGACCACATGATTCAGCCGGAACTCGTAGACCGGCCCGCGCTCGATCTCGGCCGGCGAGAATGGAAAGGCGTAACTCGGCATCTCTTGATCCATGCGCAAAGGCATGTGAAAAAAGATCGGGTTGCACGTCTTGGCAACTTGCGTTGCCACATCCTGCGTTGCTGCCGTCGCGACAAACATCAGCCCGACCTCGGGCGGAGGCGGTGCATCGGCCGGCGGCTGGCCGGACACCGCGCTCCAGCCATATGGCCTGAGCGAGATGGAAAAGGCATCCAGCGCCAGTCCCATCGTGTCGGCGACGCGCTGGCACATGAGGCCGTGCATGCGCTCGATCAGCGCATCGATCTCCGCAACGACCTTGGGATCGCGGATGCCGACGAACATGATCGTTTGGAAGGCGCCGGCTGACGCACCTTCAAGCTTCATGGTATAGGGCTGCCGCTCGAAAACCGAGCCTGTCACGCGAACTGTCCGGGCGTTCGTTGCCTCATAGCAGGCCGCCGTCACGTCCAGCACGCCGCCCGGCTCAGCCAGGCGGAAGGGATCGGCGTTCTCGTACAGCATGTGGGCTGATACAGTGTAAGGATCGCAGGTGTTTGTGGCGCTGAGCGGCTCCACTTCGAACACGTCGCTGCCGACGCGGACGATCACACCCCCATCCCGGCTGTTGCGCGTGCACAGCCCGCCGCATTCGGCGATCTTACCTGCGTGCCAAGCGGCACCCGCCCCCATCCCGCGCATCAGGGGAACGGCGGCGATGACCGCTGTGTCGGTCGTGCGACCGCCAAGCACGATGTTCGCGCCGGCCTCCAGTGCCGCGATATAAGGCTCCGACCCCATCAGAGCGACAATGTGATCGCAGTCGGCGAACGCCGGAGGCACGCCGTTCATCGGAGCGAGCGCTCCAACTTTGCCCTGCGATGCCTTTTGATCCAGCACGGCTGCGTCCTGCTCGGAGTAGAGCAATGCAATCTGCGGGGAAAGTCCGCGCTCTGCCGCGATCTCAGACGCGATCTGCGCGGTCCAATCCAGCGCCATGTCGCAACCAGAGGTACCGCACGAACCAATCAGCAGCGGCAGGCCGCTGTCGTGCTGCGCCTGCATGAGGATGGCGAGATCGGCCTTCACCGCGGCACGAGAGTATTTGGGCCGCCCCGTCGCGAGATAGGCGGGGCCGCTGTCGGTTGATCCCGCGTCACAGGCGATCACATGCCCTCCCATGGCGAGCCCGGCGCGGACATCCGCGTCCCTGACACCGGCACCAAGCGCACCGGTGGGCACGATCACGTTGATCGTCGGAGACGTGGCATAGCCTTTGGGAATGTCGGTCACCGGAACCGCGCGCTCAATGTGGCACCCACCTGCCGCGGCGGGCCGTATTGCACAAAAAGGTAGGCCGGGTTGGACGTCTCCCAGGTCCGATATTCGACGTCCGTCAGGTTTTTGACCCAGAGCCGCATCGTGAACCGGTCATCGGGGTGGTAGGCGATGCTGGCGTTCCACAGCGTGCGGGGGCGGCGATACTCGGTATAAAGATTGGCGGCGTTGTCGAAGATGTCGCTCTGGTAATCCATCGTCACCTCTCCGCGCAGCCAGCCCCATGGCCGCGCCGGCGTCTGCAAGCCGACGTCCGCAACCAATGCGTGCCGCGGCGTGCGGGTGGTGCGATTGCCAGCAGCATCGGTAAAGCTGGGTTGCCCCGCGGCATCGAACGAGGCGGTCTGGATGTACCTGGTATAGCGGGCGTCTAGGAAGGAATAGCGCACGGTGGTGTCAAACCAGGTCACCGGCCGAAGCACGAACTCGGTCTCCACGCCCTTGATGCGAGCGTCAGCATTGTCGATCGTGGCGCGCGAGCCCACCGGACCCTGGCTCAGGTCTGGCACAATCTTGATTGTTTGCAGATCAGTGTAGTTCATCAGGAACGCCGACACATTGAAGCGCAGCTTGCGATCGAGCCAGTCGGTCTTGAACCCTGCCTCGTAGTTGGTCGCGCGTTCGGGTGCCGTCGGCGTACGCGCGAGCAATGCGCTGGTCGGCTGTTCGGGAAAGGAGCCGGACTTGAAGCCGGTGGAAACCGAGCCGAACAGGAAGATGTTTTCGTTGAAGCGCATGTCAGCGCCCGCCCGATAGGTGAACACGCCTTTGTCGAAGACGCCCGGCGTTGCGCCGGTATCGAAATTTATCATAGGCGCCACGCGAGGACCGGTCAGGCGCTTGAGGTGATATTCCTTCTCCTCCTTCGTATAGCGCCCGCCACCGAACAGCCGCAGGCCGAACTCAAAGGCATATTGCGCCTCCCCGAATACGGCGTAGCTGTCGTTACGCGACCGCGCGACGAAGTTGTTGATCGTTGGCGGGTTCAGCTGCTGCTGGGTCTCGCGCTCACGATAGATGTCGTCATGATTGTAGTAGAGGCCAAGCACCCAGTTGAGCGGCCCCGTGCCAAGCGAGGACAAGCGTGATTCTGCCGAATAAGAGTCCGCTTGTTCAACGCCCACCAGTTGCAGGCCGTTCGTCGGCAGACGGTTGGCGAGATTAGTCGCGGCGTTTGTTCCGTCCAGGTCATTCAGAAATGCATAGTCGAGCGTCCGCCAGCCGAGCGTGGTGGTCCAGTTCGCGATGCCGAGCGCATCCGTGTTAAACTCAGCGCGCGCACCGCCGGTTTTGGAACGCGTGTACCCCTGCACATCCGGGTTGGTGGTGCGCGGCCGATTGTAATCGTCATAGCCGTAGGGACCGCCCGTGCGGAACGGCAGAAGGATTACGTTGTAGCGCGAATTATCGCCGAGGTTCTGGTCCGCGATGTCGCCGGACAGCAAGAGGAACGAGCGTGCGCCGACATCGAATTTTATTTGGCCGCGCGCGCTGAGCTTGTTGTCATTGTCCAGCGGTTGCCCGGTCGCCGTCTTCCGAAAGCCGTCATTGGTGATCGCCCCCAGCACGAACCGGGTCGAGATGCCTTCGGTTACCGGCAGGTTCAGCATCAGATTGCCATTGAGCTGGCCATACTGGGCCACGGTGATCTCACCACTTCCCTCGGCATCGTGCGTTGGCTTGTTGGTGATGAAGTTGATCGCACCGCCAACCACGTTTTTGCCCCACAAAGTGCCTTGCGGTCCCTTGAGCACCTCCACTCGCTCCATATCGTAGAAGTCGATGCCCAGCATCGGAGCGCGGGCCAGATAAACGCCGTCCAAGAACGCGACGGAGGAAGGGTCACCACCGGCACCCTGGTTGGTACTGCCCACGCCGCGAAAATAGGGGCGCGGCGCGGCGCTCGGAAACGCATCGAAGTTCACACCCGGCGTGGCGCGAGCCAGCGCGTCGAAGTTCGTGATCCCGCGGGCTGAGAGCTGCTCGCCGGTGAAGGTGGTCACTGTCACGGGCGTGCTCTGGAGCGACTCGGCGCGCCGACGTGCAGTCACTACGATGTCTCCGGCAGGTGCCGTGCTTTCCTGTGGAGCGGCAGTCGTCTGAGCCGCCTGAGCCGCCGCTAGAGATGTGGCGGTCGGGCCGCTGGTGCTGATCTGCGCCTTTGCCGGCGACGACAGAACCATGCTCAGCGCAGTTGAAGCACCCAGTGCGAAACGCTTGGTAGTGCTCGCCATTCCTATCCCCTTCCCTAATCTATCTGTTTGATTACGGCCGATGGTGGAGCCATTCGGCTCAAACGGTCCCGTCGGCTTCAACCACGTCTGCCGTTCCCTCGCGCGGCAATCGGCTCAGAAAGGCCGTGGCGTGCGGCACCATTTGCAGGCCCGCATGCGCGATACCCGGCACGACCTGCCGCTGGACCGGAAGGTCGTGATCAAGCCAGTTGCGGTGCAGCGTGGCGTTTCGCTCGATGCGGTTGCGGCCCAGCAGCGCCATGTCGGGAGCATGCTGCAACAAAGCGGGCGGATAAGTGAATTCCTGCGTGTCATCGCCGCCGACCAGCAGCATCGAGTGCACGTCCCGCATCGCGGTGACATCAATCTGCTGGGCGAAGCGCGCTTCCCAATCGCGCGTCCCCATCCAGTAATCGCGCGTGTCGTCCAGCAGCGTCACGCCGCCGGGCGCACCGACTATCACCGAGCGGAGGCGCTGCGGCTGAAGATAGTAGAAGCGATGCGCGAAGTGCGCGCCCCCGGAGAAGCCGAACAGATCGAAGCGCCCGAACGAATGCTCGAGCATTTCCTCCAACTCGGCCACCATGCCGAGCAGAAGATGATCGTATCGAAGTCCGTGCTCCAGCATGTACTTGTACCCGTCGGCATTGTCATCGCCCATCACGCCCACGGGGAAGAGCGGCGCCAGAAGGACATAGTCGCTAGCAGCGGCAAACGGCGCAAAGGTATCGCGATAGGCCATGCAAGCGCGTCCAGTGCCGTGCACCGCGACGAGCAGCCGGAAGCGCGTCGGGTCTTCGGTGAAGCCTTCGGGGATATGCAGGCAATAGGAGAACCGCGAATCCTGCTTGAAGGCAAATTGCGCCATCGGCCACAGGAGGCGCCGATGCTTGAAAGCATTATTCATCGAAAAGTTGCCCGCCCAAGATTGATCTTTGTCATCAACATTACTTGATGGTTACAATGCTGCAGCGACTTACGCAGCTGCGTCAATCTTGACGAAAATCATCTATATGATGCGATCCCTGTTGCTGTCCGAACAAGGAAGATCGGCCAACCGCGCCTATTGCCTGCCCGGCGGGCGGACAGCGCGGACAGAATGTCGTGTGGCGTCTTGCGGAAGCGCTAACAGGATTCGTGTGTCGAGACCCGGAAGGAGCACGCCGAACCAATAGGCAGCGGCACCGGCTGATCTCACGACGTGATCGGCAAGCTCCCGACATAGATCGAGGCCGGACGTCCGCTTTCCCGAGACAGGTACTGCTCCTTTGAATGTGCGATCCAACCTGCGCAGCGGCCTAGTACGATCAGAGAGTCTCGTGGATCGTGCTTCAGGCACCGGCTGATATATTGGCCAACCAGAGTACTGCTCGGATGGATATTTAACGCGTCACTGACGATCCTGATCGCCACCTGGAACTTGGCGAAAGTCTCCTGATGATCGTCTATCTGGCTGAGAGCATCCAGCAGGGCCATTGCCTTCGGGTCGCCTCCGGGAAAGACGCCACCACCAAAGCCTGGGATAGGCGCGCCTTCGCGCAAGCGTCTGACCACCGCCCTTTGCGGGTCCTGCTCTATGATCTCGTCGAGCAGCGTCGAAATGCCGCCTAGCCGCCCGAGTTGGGTCCGTCGTGCCCCTAGGAGCAGCAGACCCGTGAGCACCGAGCGATACGGGGACACGCCAACGCCCGCAACACCTCGGACGGCGCACGCGACCGGCTCGAAGCCGAGGTCCGCCGAGAGCACCAGCAGGCGGCGGACTAGATCGCGCCATACCGGAGAAAGGCCGTAGCGCTCCCCTATCTGGTCGTGAACCGGTTCATCGGAAGGCGCATACGTCCTGAGGATGATGGAGGTAACACAGCGCAGCACATCGACGCCGGACGCCATCATACCGGCTGCCGAGAGATCGAACGCGCGTGGATTGGCCGTTTCAATCATCGGAAGCATGGCGATCGCGCGCTCCGCAGCGGAAGCTTCCTCCATGATCTTGCCGATCTGCACAGCCACCTTCGGTAATTCGGGTGGTCGCTGATTGAATATATCTCGCGGCGCATCCCACAATAGGCAGGCTGCTTCCTCCAGAGTCGCTGTAGCCGACAGGGCCACAGCGTCCTGACCACGATAGTAGAGGCGACCGTCGGAAATGAGCGAAATTGAGGACTCACGGGGCGGCTCCGCCTCCTGCACGCGCGGGCGCCCTCGCGGGCGCTTGGCGAGCAGGATGTCCTCTTTCCAATACAGACGCTGCTTGGACCCGGCGACTGCGCAGGATCGAATACCGTGCCGGCTGACATAGGCATAGAGGGTAGCGCGCGTGACCCCCAAGGCTGCCGCCGCCTCCTCAGCCGACAGGTAGGTCGCGTTGGAAAGCTCAGCATTGACGATTTCGGTCAAGATAGACCCTTTGCAATCATGACAGCAGCTTGCTGAACATAATATAAACTGTCAATATGACAATGAAGTGATCCTGCGAATGCGCGTCTGCCGAGAGTTGACCCAGAACCGGCCGTTCAGCCAACATTCGGCTCTCGCCTAAAACGGACATCTGTTCATTAAGGAAAGCCGCCGCCTTCAAGCTCTGAATAAGCGGAAACGACGATGGCGGTTGCGGCTATGTCCCTCACCGCGCGAAACCATCCGGACACGGCGGCACATCCGGGACTTTCCCCGATAGTATTTCGAGGTGCAATGCATTTAGGCAGCGCTCATGCCGTTGCAGCTCCTTCCTCTTCCTCCGTCGGTTCGATCCGCAATGAGTGCAGCAATACCCGTCTCGGCGACCTGCCGTGGATCGCCGGCTATCCCGTGGCATTCGCCTGTGCGCATCATGTCGCTGCGGGTTGGGGCGGTCAGGGGTATTACTCGCTGCTCTATCCGGCAGCGGGTGTCAGACTCGCGTTGCTGTGGAGCCGTGGACCGAAACTGACGATGTCGCTCATCGCCATGGAAATGGTCGTACAGATGATCGCCGGCATCATCGTCCCAAGCCAGCCTGGCTGGCTTACGGCTTCGATCGGCGTCGCGCGACCTGCATTGATCTACGGGCTCGTAGTCTGGCTGGTGCGCCACCTTGCGGCCCGGTCAAGTTCCAGCCTTGGCGTTGCGCCTATGCCGCTGGGCCTGGCCGCCGTGACGGCTCCCGTCGCGGCAGCCATGGTCTCGCTGCCTTGGTCTTTGCTCAGTCCCGAGCTGACCGGTGTCGTCGGCCTGCGGCAGACACTGGCGTCGCTTACCAGTTTCGCTGTTGGCGACATGCTAGGCGTATTGCTGGTTGCTCCGCCGTTGCTCTGGGTCATCCAGGCTGCGCAGGACCGGACGCTGGTCCTGCATCCGGCCGCACGACACGTTGCTGCACTGGGGGAAGCTGCCGCGGTACTCGAAGCGGCCATCGTGGCCAGCCTTTCACTTGTCCGTATCGGCCTGGGTACTCCCGCGACCCCTGCACTGCTCGCCGTTGCGTGGATCGGCCTGCGGTTCGGGCGCACAGCCAGTTGGTGGGCGATCCTGATCGTGGCGGCCATCGTCCTGCCGTACACCGCCACCAACATGCCAGTCGCCGAACGGCTCGCGTTGCACATGAGCCTCGCCTCCATCGTAGTCGTCGGTTACCTCGCCGGCAGCTTCGCCGATGCACAGGCGCGTGCTCAGGCCGACCTGTCACGTCGCGACCGTCTGCTGTACCAGGCGGAACGACTCAAGACGTTGCGGGCGATGTCGGTCGCAGTGATTCATGAGATCAGTCAGCCGCTTTCCACATTGGCTATCGAGGCGAAGCACCTTCACGAAATCACCGTCTCTGCCGACCCGAAGATTGCGCAAACTTCAGCCCTCATCGACCGAAAGGCAGCAGGGATCGCCAGCAGGAACGAATAGCGCGCTGCCGCCTCGCGCGTATAGCCGAGCAGCAACGCTGCGCTGATCGTGCCCCCCGAGCGCGAGACACCCGGCACCAGCGCCAGCGCCTGCGCGAAGCCGAGCAGCAGGCCATGCCCCCACCCCAGCCGCTCCAGCGTCAGCCGCCGCGCACCGATCCGGTCGGCGACGCCGAGGATCAGCCCGAAGCCGATCAGCGCCGTCGCGGTGATATAGAGTTTGCGCAAATTGCCCTCGATCTGGTGCTTGAGCAGCGCCCCGAGGATGGCGATCGGCAAGGTGCCGAGGATGATGAGCCAACCAAGCCGCGCGTCGGGCGACAGCGTGGCCGGATGCTTCACCACTGCGGTCAGCCACACCAGTGTGATCCGCCAGATGTCGCGTCGGAAATACAGGAGCACCGCGGCTTCGATCCCGATTTGCGTGATCGCGGTGAACGCCGCGCCGGAATCGGTGCCCGACGGCAGCAGCGCGCCCGCGATCCGCAGATGCGCGCTCGAGGATACGGGCAGGAATTCAGTCAGCCCGTGCAACAGCCCAAGGAATGCGGCCTCGAGCCATTGTGCGGTAGTATAGGTGGTCATCGATACTCGCGAATTCTTCAGTCGCTGCGCAATCGACGCAACGCCACGACCTCATGGCCGGCGAACAGCAGGACCCCGATCGCGAGCGGGATCAGATAATAGACGAGCCGGAAGGTCAGCAGCGCGGCGACAAGCCCGGTACGGTCGATCTGCGGCAGCGCGGCCAGCATCACCACCTCGAACACGCCAAGACCACCGGGGGCGTGGACGAGTAGGCTGGAGATGATAGCAAGCAGATATCCGACCAGCACCGTAGGATAGAGCGCGGGATCGGGTGCGGGCAGCAGCACGAACAGCACGGCGGTTGCGGTCAGCAGGTCGAGCGTGCCGGTCGCGAATTGCGCCACGGCCATCCGCCAGGTCGGCAGTTGCACCACCCAGCGCCACAATCGCACCGACCGGCCGTTCAGAACGCCAAGCGCGATCATATAGCCGGCGAGCAGTGTGAGCGTCGCCAGCCCGGCAGCGGTCTGGAACGCAGGCGGCACGGCGCGGTCGCCAATCGCTGGCAGGTCGGGGAGGATGACGAATGCCAGCCCTAGCAGCAGAAAGGCGCCTAGCCAAAAGGTCACGCCCGCGACGATCATGATCTGCCCGACCTCGCCGAGCGTCACGCCGTGCCGATTATAGATGCGGTATCGTGCGGCGCCGCCGGTCAGCGCCGCAAAACCGAAGTTGTGGCTGAAGATATAGCTGGTGAACGCCGCCAGCGCGGTGACGGGATAGGGGACCTTTCGTCCGACCAGTCGCAGCGCGAGCACGTCGAAGCCGGTCAGAATGAAATAGCTGAGCGCCGTCAGGATCGCCGCGCCGGCAAGCGCCGCCTTGGGGATGGCGTGGACGGCGGTCACAACGTCGTTCCACGACATGCCCACGAGCAGATGGTGCAACGCGACGCCTGAGACTGCCAGGACAGCGACCGTTGCTAAGGCGACTAAGATGGTACGTAAGGACAAGTCGAGAACTCAGAATTCGATAGCGAAGAGCCGGCAGAGCTCTGTTCGGGCCTTGAAGCCGCGTGGCGTCGTGCGGCGTAGCTACACGTAATCGTGGGCGAAGTCTGCCCCGCCGTATAAGCCGCGCCCCGCGATCGCGCCAGGCCTTGTCCATCATGAAGGCGGCCGTGACGGAACGGCTTAACGCCCCTGCCGTTATCAGCTTGAACCCAAACGATTCCGGCGACGGAGCGAAGGAGATTATCATGGGCGAATTCACCGACAAGCTCGACGCAGCAGGCAACAAGATCGCGGGCAAGGCTAAGGAGCTTTACGGCGATGCCACCGACAACCAGCAGCTGGAAGCCGAAGGCAAGGCGCAGCAGCTCAAGGGCACCGGTCAAGACGTGAAAGGCAGCGTCAAAGGCGCTCTAAACGATAAAATCTGACCAACTTGATCGCATGAAAGGGTCGTTTCGCTCCGGCGAAGCGACCCTTTCTGTATGTGCGTCAACCCCGTCCTAGTCTAAGTGCGACACCGCTCAAAAGCGGATTGTCGAACGCCTTCGTCATCAACTCGTTGAAGCTATTAGCCAGATTGATTTTGAGAGCCGATAGGGGCGCATGTCCGCACACGCCTCCAAACGCACCCTCTATGCCGCCCTAGCAGCCAATGCCGGCATCGCGATCGCCAAATTCTGCGGGGCTGCCTACACCGGTTCCTCCGCAATGGCCTCGGAAGGCATTCACAGCCTTGTAGATACCGGCAATCAGATATTGCTGCTGTTTGGCATGAAGGACGCAAGCCGTCCCGCCGACGCATCCCACCCATTCGGCTATGGTCTTCGCCTGTATTTTTGGGGCTTCGTGGTTGCAATGGCGGTCTTTGCGCTTGGGTCGGGCGTCGCGATTTACGAAGGCGCGGAGAAGGTTGCGCATCCCGAACCGATCGAAAGCGCATGGGTCAACGTCCTCATCCTGATTGTCGCGATCCTGCTAGAAGGCTCGTCCTTAACCGTGGCACTGCGACAGGTCCGCAACGAGGCAAGGCGCCGCAAACGGGGCATGATGGAGACCATACGGCAGCACCGCGACCCAACCGTATTCGCCGTCATCTATGAAGAGACAGCTGCACTCGCCGGCTTGCTCGCCGCCTTGATCGGCATTGGGCTAGCGGTGACGCTCGACATACCCGCGCTTGATGGTTGGACCTCGATTGTCATCGGGGTGATTCTGGCGTTCACGGCGGTGAGCCTCGCCCGTCGCTGTTATGTGCTCATGACTGGTCAAGCAGCTGATCCAGCGATTGAGGAGCGGCTCCGCGAGATCTTGGCACGTGTGAGGCCGATCGAGGAGGTCAATGAGGTTCGCACCATGCACTTTGGGCCGTCAGAAGTTCTGGTGCTCGTGTCGGCCGACTTCGATGACGACACTCTTGCAGGCACTGTCGAACGCATCGTGTCGGACGTTGAGGATGGCATCCGCGAGGACTTTCCCGAGGTTCGGCGTGTCTACATCGAAGCCCAGTCTATCGATCGCCACCGCGAAGCTCTAGGCGACATTGGTGAGAAGGTGGATGCGCTGGAGCGCGAGGGTGACGAAGACGAGGGGTATCAACGCATGCTGCCGGCGGAGCACAGCTAGAGTGTTCAAGGCCTATTGGCAGAAGCAGGCGACCTACCCCCCCTGTGACGAGGAACCAGAAGCAGTCATTCGAACCGCCCTGCCCGCTTCCCAACTCCAGACATTCATTAATTTGCGTGTATACGCATTTCCCTCGCGATGAAATGAGGACACCGCCGCTTCGCTCCTCTGCGCGGAGCGTCGGCGTGCTCCGGGTCGTGAGGCCTCAGGCCGGTGCTGTCAGTCTAATGCGAACCGCTCTCCACACGATGCACTTAGGTCTTTGACGGTCGCAGCCTAGCTAGCGAGCACCTGCCACTCCGCCAGCGCGGCGGAGCGTCGATTCCGGTAGGTCTGTCGATCAACGAGGTGGCGCTCCAAGCTGAAGTGGTTGTGGGCGTTGGCGTGCATTGAGGCGAACGTTTGCAGCGTCTTCATCTGCCTGAACCTGAGCATCGCTCGCTCTCGTCGTCGAAACGGCAGGTGCGAATTCTCCGCCCGGTTGTTGACCCAGCGTCCCACCTCCTGCTTGTCGCGGTTGCCGAGCTCGTTCATCGCTGCGCCGTAGGAGCGCAGGCCATCGGTGGTGATCGCTTGTGGAGAGCCGTGGCGCTTGAGTGCCTTCTTCATGAAGGTGAGTGCTGCATCCTTGTCCCTGGTGCGAGTGACGTAGCTCTCGAGCACCTCGCCTTCATGATCCACCGCTCGCCACAGGTAGACCATCTCACCGTTGAGCTTCACGTACATTTCGTCGAGGTGCCAGCGCCAGTGGCGTAACCCCCGCATGCGGCTGATCCGCTGGCGGCGCACCTCGCCTGCGAACAGCGGACCGAACCTGTTCCACCACAGCCTCACTGTCTCATGGCAGATGTCGATCCCGCGCTCGAACAGGAGATCCTCGACGTTGCGTAGCGACAGCGGAAAGCGAACGTACATCAGCACCACCAGCCGGATCACCTCAGGCGATGAGTTGAAGTAGCGGAACGGCGAGGCTGGCTTGCGGGCACGAGGCATGACCAAGCCCCTACCCTGCTCGGCTTACCGGCCGGTGCATTTGGTTTGACGGAGCCGCCCATTTTCATGAAGTGGCCGCGCTATCTAAGCATGCCTCTTGTCAGCAGGAGCCCTTCGGCCTCTGCTACGACCGAAAGGCCCTTATAGTCGTGTATCGCCGGATGAGCGTTGCCGATTGGATCGTGATGGGTGAACGTAATTGCGAGGCTGGCCGCGCCCGCGGCGTCCGCAGAGCCGAGGCCCGCCAGGGTGTCTTCGAACACGAGGCAGTCCGAAGCCGCGACCCCCAGCCTTTCCGCGCCGAGGAGGAAACATGCAGGATCCGGTTTGCCGCGCTCCACGTCCTCCGAGGTGACCAGAACCGGCGGAATCTCGATGCCTGCTCGGCGAAGACGGGCCTCGGCAAGCGCGCGTGAAGCCGAGGTGACGATCGCCCAGCGCTCTTTCGGAACACTGGCCAGGAAAGCGAATATACCCGGTATCGCCTCCACGCCGTCGGTATCCTCGATTTCTCTTCGCGTGATCCAGGCCGCTTCCGCCACCGGATCAGCGACGCCGAGCGTCTTCATCGTCTCCACCGTCCGGACGCCGTGCATGATGGAGATGACGTGGGCCGGGTCGAAGCCGCGCATCAGCGACCAGCTCGTCCACGCCCGGTTTGCGGAGTCGATGCTGGTGATCAGCGTCCCGTCCATGTCGAACAGGAATGCGGCGAAGTGACGGCCGTCGTGGGGAACGGCGGCGAGAGCGGTCTTTGGAATATGCATAGCACGAGATCATACGGACAGCTTGGCGGCGTTCAAAGTCAGGAACATCGTCGAACAGGCGATTGACGCATCTATTGTACCGATCTGACGGATCACGCTCAGCGCGAACCACCATCTAAGAGAGCGCCGGCCATGATCCAATGGAGCGGGCTAGGGTGGGCTGGCCTAAGCGGCTCACATTGGGGTCGATCGGCGCATTGACGAGCAAGCCGTCCGCCTGGACTACTTGATCAAGGCTCACTGGTATAATTCGGTTCTGGCGACCGAGGGACTTCGGAATTGGTGAGCACATCCTGCGAGGGCTGGGGGTGCCGTCGCAGGATGTCCGTCCACCAAACGTCAGAATACCGCCCGTGCCGTCACGATGAAACGACGCTCTAGCTCGATGACGTTCGCCGGCGGGGTGGCTCCGGTCGAGGGGATACGGATGAACTCTTTTCGCTGCTTGTCGAGCACGTTCGTCACGTCGAAGTTGAGCTGCAGCCATTTCGTGACCGGCAGGCTGCTGGAGAAGTCGAGTTGCCCGAAGCTGCGGACGTAGCGTTCCGCCCCGAACTGGGCTCCCACCGGATCGGAGCGACGATAGGTGCTGCGCCATGAGTAGGCGAAGCGGGCATCGAAGCCAGACTTCTCGTAGTAGAGCACCGCGTTGTAAGCGTTCCGAGAGAGACCAGGCAGATCCTGACGGAGGGTCGTCCCATCGGGATTGTCGATCTTCGCTCGGTTTGCAGCCCGCGTATAATTCAGGACGGTACCGAAGCCGGACAGCGCCCCCGGAAGGAAGTAGAAAGGCGACTGGAGACCGACTTCGAGACCGCTGACCCACGCCGAGTTGCCGTTCGCAGGTTCCGTGAACGCGATCACCCCCGTCGTGGGGAGGCCGGTGAGCTGGTCTGGAAAGGTCGCAACCTCATTGACCGTCCGCTGGGTGATGAGATCCTTGATGTCTTTGTAGAAGTAGCCGACGTTCAGCAATGAGCCGGGGTGCCAATACCACTCGACACTAAGATCGGCTTGATCCGCCGTGTAGGGCCGCAAGTTGGGGTTGCCCCGGGTCCCCGTCTGCGGTCCCGAGTTGATGTATTGCGTCGGCGTCAGGGAGTCGAGGTCCGGGCGAGTCAGCGAGCGGCTCAACGCACCGTGCACCACGACGTTCTGGATCGGCTCCCACCGGGCGTTCGCGGCCGGAAGCCAGTTCGCCGACTTGCCGCTGTCGCTGCGGGCGAGGGGCGTCTCGCCGACGAGCTGAGTACCCTCCGTGCGGGTGCTGGTGTTGACGTAGCGGATGCCGACATCGAACGACACCGCGCCGATGACGAAGTTTGCTTGTGCGTAGCCTGCGAACGTCTCCTCACGTACGGCGAAGGACCGCAGATCGTTTCCAGTCAGATACGGAAAGAACTCGGGCGCGACGTAGGGATCGCCGACGTTCGGGTAGAAGTACTTCTTCGCAAGCGCGGGATCCACGGCGAGAATGCGGTCGGGCGTTTGCGAAGGCGAGCCCTTGACGCTGAAGGGCCGCGTGATCGCAACCCCGGCCAGCGAGGGCGAGTTCGCGGTGAGGAGCGGGGAGCCCTGATACAGCCCTGCGTTTTCGCCACGCCGGCTGGTCGTGCGGTCGGTGTAGCGTCCACCGAAGCGGATCGAAAACCGATCCTCGTCGTCGAAGGCATATTTGGCGTCGATCTTCGCCATCAGCTCGTCGGTGGTTTGACGGAAACGGTCAAAGATGAAGACGTTGAAGCCGAAGTCCTGCGGATTGGACAGGAAGTCGGTCGAACCCGACGTGAAGTTCGGCACGCTGCCGTTCACGTCGTAGCTGGCGGTAGTGTTGTTGATCGCGAACGAGAAGAGCTGGAGCTCCGTGCGCTCGTTCCGCTTGGCGAAGGCAATTGCGGGCGACACCGTCAGATGCTCGTTTGGTCGCAGATCGGCGCGTAGCGTGCCCTGCCAAACGCGCTGGTATTGCGGCCGGTAGCTTGTGCCGACGCGGTTCTGCACGCCGGCGAACGTACCCGATGTCACCACGCCGTCCTCCACCGTATAGTTGGTGGGAGCGGCGTTGTTCCCTTCGATCGGGACGTCCGGCCGGTCGTCGTGTCGTGCCCCGTCGATCTCGGCGTAGAGGAAGTCGGCGGTAAGATCGAAGCCGTCGCCCAGCTTAGCCTGGAAGGCGGCGGTACCGCCAATGTTCTTTCGCTGTTCGATGTAGCTGTAGTAGGCCGCGGTACGGGGCGTCGCCGCATCGAGAAGCGTCGACGGTGCCGTGGCGAGCGCGTTGGCGTTCGCGATCAGGCGGAACGGCACCCAAGGCCCGTAGGCGATCTCGTTGGTCCGGAAGTCGACCTTCGAATACGCCACCCCGAGAGCGATGCCGAAGCGATCGTCCCAGTTCTTGCTGATCAGGCCGAAAGTCCTGGGCATCACCTTGGACTTCTGGCCCACCTGCCCTCCGCCGACTGCGACGATCCGGAGACCGGGGCTATCAAAGGGCTTGATCGTCTCGATCTTCACCGTGCCGGCGAGTCCGCCCTCGACGCTGCTGGCCGAAGAGGATTTCTCGACGGCGACGCGCGAGAAGATCTCCGGTGCGAGAACGCCCAGATCAAGACCGTTGATGGCGAATCCGCCGTTGATCTCGGTGCGCGTGAAGCCGGTACCCAGACCGCGCAGATTGATCTGCCGTCCTTCTCCCAACTCCGAACGGTCGATGGTGACGCTCGGAATGCGCTGGAGAGATTCGGCCAGATTGTTGTCGGGGAACTTGCCGATGTCCTCTGCCGAAATGACGTCGACGACATTGACCGCCTTGCGCTTGACGTTGATCGATCGTTCGAGGCCTGCTCGGATACCAGTGACGACGATGTCCTGACCCGTGTCGTCGGTGGCGCCGATGGTCTGCTCAGGCGCTGGCGAGGCGGAAGCCGAGCCTTGGATCGTCGAGCCCTCCTGCGCCTTGGCGACAGCTGGCGTCACTATGGCCATGGCGGTTCCCAGCCAAAAAGCCTCTAGGCGGCATCGCCGCGCAAGCCGGTCCTTCGTATCCAGCAGATTCTTCATGCCTTCTCCCCTTCTGATGATCCCTGCGGGTCACGAAGCTGAGCGAAACATTCGGGAACGTAGCTAGTTTGGCAGGAACGCCTTGCTGCTCGTCGCCGTCACATCGCTGCCGGTTCAGACCGTTACCGATCGAGCCTGCCGTCTTCAGCCCCGCACCTAGCTGCCCTGCTCACCCGTCCGATTCATCGGATCGCGCGTTATGTTGCGTAGATAGATGCGGTAACAGTGTGAAGTCAAACCGAAACCAACCGAAACTATAAGAAAGAGTGAATTGGGTCGGCTCGTGTGTTCGGCGTGCCTTGATCGGAGGCGACCGGATACAGGCACCGGTGACCGCCCATGACCTGTCGTTCCATCCTGAAGTTCTAAGAACCAATGGGGACGATCAGCCGATTAAAATGCCGGGTTGTCCGTCCCGCGCTCTTGCGAGTTCCAACTCGCATCACGGTGCCGACCGCAGCGGATGGCGGTTCGAGATAGTCGAGGCTGATTAGTGCTACCGTGAGGCAGGTCGGACGTCTGGGCACCGTCTTGCGCGGCAGACGTCGCGGCGAATTCTGGGAACAGGTCACATGACCTTCATCGCCCTCTGTGTGATTTCAGCATCCTAGCGATGGCGACCGGCTCTGCTGCAGGATCTTTGGCCACGACGCCCACTCAGTTTGCTGGTCTTGAATGATCCCGCGGATGCACTTCCGCTTTGTGGCGCCGGACCCTTGCCGGAATCCCTACGCAACGAGCTTTACTCCGGTCGTGAACCTAGAAGGCGGGCATACAAGGCCGCGCCCAATCCTGGTTCATGACGCGGAGCGATGACGTCATATTGCGCGCGCGTCTCCAGACGGCGTAGCAACGCAGCTCGTACCGCGGGCTGCTTGGTCAGCACGCCGCCAGACCAGGACAGCGCGACCCGCTCGTGCTCGTCATAGTCGAGAGCGACACGAAGCGCCTCGGCGATCTCCGCCAGTTCCTGGCCCGCGCGTTCCAAGATCGCGGTCGCGGCGGTGTCTCCCGCCTCCGCTGCCTGCGCAACCAGCGGGGCGAGCGCGGCGATCTCGTCACGGGTCATTCCCGAGCCGCCCATGACGCGCGCGCAGATCGCAAGATCGCTGTCGAGGCGAAGGGAATCGATCAGTATCTGCCGCAACGGACCACTGGGAAGGCGGCCGTCGCTCATCTTGGTGAAGACCTGCAGTCCTTGGATCGAGATCCAGTACGCCGAGCCCTCGTCGCTGAACACCTCGCCCCAGCCGCCAGCGCGGGCGCGGCGACCGTGCCGCTCGCCATAACCGATCGCACCGGTGCCAGCGACGAGGTTGATCCCATCGGCACAGGCCAGCGATCCCGCCCACCCGCACACCATATCGTTGTCGCAGCGGTATCGATCGTGACCGAGCACGCGCGCGCAGCCGGCGTCGAGCAGCGGATCGATGCCGGCGTCCTCGCCGAACGCCGGCAGCCCCAGGAAGACGTAGTCAAACGCGGTAGGCGCAAGGTCCAGCGTCGCGCAGACCTCGCCGATGCCACGAGCGATGCGCGACAACGCCTCGTCGAGCCCGACCTGCAGATGATAGGTCGTGCCCGTCAGCGCCCGCGCGATCACGGCACCCTGCGCGTCGATGCAGACGAATTCCGTCTTCGTGCCGCCGCCATCGACGCCAAGGTAGACCGTCATGCGGGCTGCGTGTGGATGCGCACGCCCTGAACGACGCGGTTGACCGTGCCGCTCGCGTTGGGCTGGTCGGGCGTGCGTCCGAGGCGAAGCGAGCAGTGCAGGCCGAATAGCTGCGCCGGCACCACGTAGGGAAAAAGCAGGTCGGCATCCGCCATCAGCGTCCCGTTCAGCACCAGCAGTGCATCGTCGACCCCGTCGCGCGCCATGACTGGCAGCACCCGGCCGCAGCGACCGTCGGCCCGCAGCTCGGCGATGATGTCGAGATCATAGAGCCGGGTCAGGGGATCGTTCGAGACGAACACGACGACCAGAGTACGCTCGGTCACGATCGTCTTGGGGCCATGACGGAAGCCCAGCGACGAGTCGAACGCGGTCGGGATCGCCCCGTCCGTCAATTCGAGCAGCTTCAAGGCCGACTCGCGCGCCAGCCCCTGGAATGCGCCGCTGCCGAGGTAGACGACCCGGTCGAAATCGCATGCGGCGAGTTCCGTCGCTTCAGCGTCGGCATGCTCCAAAGTAGTCGCGACGGCTTCCGCGATCGCCTCGATCCGCGTAGCCATGGCGTCAATACCGGTGAAGATCGCAAGCGCCGCGTAGAGCATGGCGCTGAAGCTCGACGTCATTGCGAAGGCCCGATCGTGCGTCTCTTCGGGAAGGCGGACGACGTGGCCGATCGCGCCAGGACGCTTCGCTAGGGCGCCATCGTCGTTGCACGTGATGACCAGGTGGTGGACCGACGTCAGCCGCGCGTCGGCCAGCTCGACCGCGGCGACGCTCTCCGGGCTGTTGCCCGATCGCCCGAACGACACCATCAGCGTTGGCCGTCTCGCATCGAGATAGAAGTTCGGCGATCCGACAATGTCGGTGGTGGCCACCGCCTCGACCGGGCGGCCAAGCGTCGCGGTCAGCCAGGGCGCGAGGCATTCGCCGATGAAGGCGGAGGTACCCGCGCCGCACAGCATGATCCGCAGATCGGGCTGCGCAAGCAGGGGCGCGAGAAACGCGGCGATGCCGTCGCGTTCCGCTGCGAGCACCGCATGCGTCGCCCGCAGCGTGGCGGGCTGCTGGTGGATTTCGCGCCGGGTCCAGCTGTCGTCGTTTGCGACCTGCGGATCGACCGCGACTAGGGTCTCAGGCATCGGGATGGCAGGCTCCATGATAGGCGTCGAGCGTCGCGCCGATCTGCGCGACGATGAGGTCGACCGGGTCGAGGGTCGCAGTTCCGGCGCGAGCGGCGGCATAGGCGAGCGGCAGATGTTGGCTGAGCAGCGGCAGAGGCGGCACCTGCGCCCGGAGATTGGCGAACAATCGCTCCTGCGCCGCGACGATCGCAGGGTCCGGCCAGTAGTAGCGGATGCGGTCGCTGAGGCTGTACTGCAGCTGGAGGTCGAGCGCAGCTCCGTTCTCGTGATAATATTTGCGCCAGTTGGCGGGCTCGGCGTGCATCCGCGCGATCGCGACCGCACGCAGATCGCCGCGCCCTTCTTCGACCGTTTCGCTTTCGATTGCATCGAGCGCCCACAACGCTTCGCGCAGCGCGAAGGTGACGCCGGGACCGACCTTGAGGATGGCGAAGTGGTCGCGAACCAGCGCGCTCAGCGCCTCTGCGGTCTGATAGTCGGTGGAATGCGCCTCGAAGACCAGATGGTCGACCGGCACGATGGCGGCGCTGAGATCGGCAGCGGCGTCGGGGCGGTAGTCGACCACCTTCATGTGATCGAACTCGACGCCCGGCTGAACGACCGTCGCGATCACCCGGGCCCACGCTGCGTTCAACCCAAGCTCGCTGAACAGCGCACGATGCATATCGACCGTCGCGAGCGCCGCCTCAGGCGAGGTGATTTCGAGCGTGTCGAGGTCCTCCGCCGCGCCGCCAGGCACCGGCACCTCCGTGCCGATCACGTAGACCGGAGCGTCCGCCGGCTCGCCGACGAAGGCGTCCTCGGCAACGCGGCAGAGACGCGCGGCGCGTTCGGCGATCGTGCGTTCGGCAAGTGGCGTCGGGTCATCGGCGCAGGACATCGAGCAGTCCAGATGGATCTTGCCGAAGCCGGCGCGCACGTAGTCGGCGATCATCGTCTCCGCCTTCGCCATGGCCGCCTCGGCGGGAAGCGCGGTCCAGGCGTTGGGGCCGAGGTGATCGCCGCCCAGAGCGAGGCGGTCGAGCGGGAAGTCCAAACGTCTTGCGATCCCCTCGACGAAGGCGCGGAAGTCGGCGGGCACCATGCCAGTGTAGCCGCCGTCCTGATTCACCTGGTTCGAGGTTGCTTCGATGAGCACCACCGGCACGTCATGACGCAGCGCATGGGCAAACGTCGCCTCGATCACCAGCGGATGCGCCGAGCACACCGACGTGACGCCGACGCGTTCGCCGGCTTTGTGCCGGGCGATGATGTCTTCGATCAGCTTCACGATTATCTCCTTTCGTTCGAGATAGGGGAATCTTTTAGGAAAGGCAACGAAACGAATCGAAACAAAACTACTATGCTGCGGTAGTAGCTTCGCTATCGTCGTCACCAGCCGCGGCATCGGGTTCGAACGCAAGCATCAGCGAGGCGGCGAGAGCGAGACCGATGCCGATGAACTTGACCGGTCCCGGCATGACGCCGAGCGCGACCAGCGAGATGATCGCTGTGGCGAGCGGCGCCCCGGCATTGGTCAGCGGCGCCACGATGATCGCCTTGCCGTAGCGGAAAGCGAACACCAGTGTCAGCGCTCCGATGGCGTTGAGAACCTGGATGCCGGCGGCGAGCAGCGGACCATCGAGACCGAAGTTGATCGGACGGCTGAAGTCGGTCAGCACGAGTGCCGCGGGGATCAGCGCCAAGCCGGTCACGGTCATGTAGAAGAAGATGCTTTCCGCCGACATGACGCGGTTGGCGGACTTCATGAAATAGGCCTGCAGGCCCCAGCAGGTCATGACGGCGAACGCCATCCAGATCCAGCCGCCGCCCTGCGCATCGCCGCCCGGCGCAAAGTCGAACGTCGGCAGCGCGAGCAGCGCCAGCAGGATGCCGATCGCGCCGAGCCTGCCGGTCCGTTCACCCATGAACAGGAAGGACAAGATGATCGTGACCACCGGCGACAGCGAGATCACCGGAAAGATCAGATAGGCGGGGCCACGCGTGACCGCGTAGAACAGCACCATCTGCCCCCCCGCCCCCAGGCCACCCACGGCAAGACCATAAGCGATCGCCCGCGGATTGACGTCGAGCTTCCATCGCGCCTGCGCGAGGACGATCAGGGCGGGCGGGATCATCGTTAGCGCCCAAACGCAGTAGACGAGCGTCTCGGGGAAGCCGTGCTGCGGCGACAGGCCCGAGAATGCGCCCCACACGCCCCACAGCACGACTGTGGCGAGCGCGTTGAACAGCCAGGCTCGCCCGCTTGATGATGCGAGACCGCTCATGCGACGCCCCTCGTGGTGATGGGGGTGGCGGCGATCAGCAGGAAGTGCTCGAAGCGCGCCGGGACGGTGGCCACCGGTCCGTCGACCATCCCGAGCGAAGCGCCGGTGAAGCTGTCGGTCAGTCGGTGAGTGCCCGGGGGCAATCCGCGCAAGGTAACCTTCCCCGACCAGCTATCGGCGTAAAATGCATAGTGCATCCGGCCACTGGCACGGATCGCATGGCCCTCAGGCTTGTCGAAGCCGATGTCATAGAGCCCGCCGAGATACTCGCCCTTGGGCAGCATGTCGGCGCGGTACAGCGCGATCCATTTGCGCCAGAGGCGTTCACGCTCGGGAGTGAGCGCGATGCCGCCCGGCGGCAGGGGATCGGTGGTGTTGACCGGATCGTGCGGCCACGTGAACTTGGTCGAGACGATCGCGCCGATGCCGTAGTGGCTGGCAAAATCGTCGTGCCGGTCGCTGAGTTCGACGTGATCGCCCGCGAACGGCGCGGAGGGCCCCATCATCGCCTTGAACGTCTTGCCCTTGAGCCTGATCTGCCACGACGACGTCGGATCCGATGCGGGCGTGTGGTTCATCCCCGGCATGTTGTGGAAGGCGAAGGAGTCGCCGCAGGGACAGATCTCGACCACCGCCTCCGGGTTGATCGCCATTGCCTCGTCGTAGAGCGCCTTCCAGAAGCTCTGCAGCTTCTCGAAAGATTCCTCGGGCCGCGCGTGGTTGTGGGCGGGATTGTAGCAGGGCGCGACGCCGTTGAGATGCTGGCCGTCGAGCTTCAGCCCCTCGAAGCCCCAGTCGCCGATGATGCGGCGGATCTGACCCCGGAAGTAGTCGACCACCGGCGGATAAGCCGGGCACAGGGTGAACGCGTTCCAGAAGCTGACGTTCTGTGCGGCACCTGTGCGGTCCAGCAGCAGCATGTCGGCGTGGTCGCGGAGCAGGTCGGTGCCGGGATCCGCGGCGAGCGGGGCGAGCCAGAGCCGTGGCCGCATGCCCGCCGTCTTGATCTGACCGACAAACGCCTTCATGTCGGCGTCGCCGCGCGGGAACTTGGCGGGATTGAGCTTCCAGTCGCCTTCCGACGTCTGCCAGCCGTCGTCCATCACCGCCCAATCGAGCCCAATATCCTTGGCCTTACCCATCGCAGTCAGCACCTCGGGGATGGTGAAGTCGCGGCCGTAGCCCCAGGCGCACCAAACCGGCGCGTAGCTCGGCTCCGGTATCGCGGGGGCGGCGATTCCGCGCTCCGCCATCAGCCGGCGATAGGCGTCGAGCGGACGGAAGTGATCGCCGTCATGCACCATCAGGAGGATCGGCGGCAGCGCAAGCGACGCGCCGGGTGCGAGAGTCATCGGCTCGTCGCCCGCGATCGCGATCCGCGTTCCCGTCGGCTGCCCAGCGACCGGCAGCGACACCAGCCGCGGCACCGTGTCGATGTGGCCGACCGCAAGCCCGACGTCGCGCCGCCAAACAGCCGCGACTGGGGTGCCGCCGCCGTAGTCGGACGCGTTCATGCCCATGAAGTTTCGCTGGCCGAACCCTGGCGCCACGCGCTGCACCCAGTCGCGCCGATCGGGGTAGGAGGCGCCCGAGAAGCTCCAGGCTCCCTCCGGATGCGCGAGCAGATCGTGCGCCGCCGCCTGCCATCCAGCGATCGCGAGCGGCGTCTTACCAGTGTTGCGATAGGCGACGTCGAGCATCGCGAGGCCGGGATAGCGGTCGAGCATCGTCACCGCAATCCGCTTCTCGATGCCGCCCGCCGCGGTGCCGCGCAGCCGATGGAGTCTACCGCTGCCATGCGGTCCCGAGACGGCTTCGCTGCTCTGGTCGAGGAGAAGGAAGCGGTCGATCGGCTGCTGGCCGACCAGGCGGATCGCCTCGCCCGGTTCCATTGCGGTCAGCACGGTCCCGCCGCGCGACAGGCGTGAGTGCAGCCCGGCGTCGAATTCGATCGTCAGCACGCCGTCGCTGATTCGCGTGATCGGTCCAATCGGGCGCGAAACTCGCGCGACGGCAGGGCAGGCAGCGACGACGGCCGCTCCGCCCGCAAGCTGCGCGATCAGGCGACGCCGGGATATGGATGTGTTCGACACGCGCATGCCTCTCGTAGCAGCGGACGCCACTTGAAGCGGGCGGCCTTGAATTCGGATGTGCCTCATCGCTTCGGCTTGCGCAATTCAAAACGCAACATAGTATGATTTCGTTACGTTTCCTTTGGAGAATTAGATGCGCATCCGATCAGGTCTGCTTGCCGTCACCGCCGCCATGGCGCTCGTCGGCTCCGCACCGTCTCCCACGTCCTATACCGAGGCCGACTTTGCGCGCGTCGCCAAGCTCGACGCGCACGTCCACGCCAACCGAGACGCGCCCGACTTCGTACAGGTCGCCCGGCGCGACGGGTTCGAGCTCCTGTCGATCAACGTCGATTATCCCGATTTCCCGCCGCTCGCGCGGCAGGCGGAGATCGCCTACAAGGACCATGCCGCCAACCCTAAGCACTTCCACTTCGCGACGACCTTCTCGATGGACGGGTTCGGGACGCCGCAATGGACCGCCCAAGCCGAACGCGCGGTCGACGACGGCTTCGCGCACGGCGCGGTCGCGGTGAAGGTATGGAAGAATATCGGCATGATCGCCAAGGATGCGAACGGCAAGCGCGTCTTCCTCGATGATCCGCGGTTCGATCCCATCATGCGCAACATTCAGGCGCGGGGCGTGCCGCTGATCGCGCATCAGGGCGAGCCAAAGAACTGCTGGCTGCCGCTCGACCAGATGACGACCGACAACGACCGGACCTATTTCAGCGAACATCCCGAATACTACATGTTCAAGCATCCCGAGGAGCCGAGCTACGAGCGCCTGATGGCGGTGCGCGACCGCTTTGTCGCGCAGCATCCGAAGCTCGCCTTCGACGGTGCGCACATGGCGAGCCTAGAATGGAGCGTCGACGAACTCGCCGCCTTTCTCGACCGCTTTCCCAGTGCGGTGGTCGATCTCGCCGCCCGGATGAGCCAGGTGCAGGTCCAGTCGAACGCGAACCATGCGAAGGTGCGCGCCTTCTTCGTTAAGTATCAGGATCGGCTGATGTACGGCACCGACCTGACTGACAGCCCGCCCGATCCCGCGGCACGCGCGCAGAACCCGCCGACGACGGGCGACTTCGCCAAGGAGGCCGATGCGACGTGGCGTTCCGACTGGCGCTATCTCGCGACGCCGCTATCCCAGCCGATCGCAGCCATCAAGGCGGATGCGCCAGGTCTTGCGCTGCCGCGCGAGGTCATCGACAAGATCTACTACCGCAACGCACGGCGCTTCTTCCATCTGGGAGGCTAAGCGTCGCGAACCGCTTAGGCCTCGTGGACGCTGAACCCCAGCCGCTGCGAGGCGGAGCGGACGTCGTCGGGCACGTCGCTTCCGGTGACGAGATGGTGGATGCTGTCGACCGGTATGATCCGGTGGAGGCAGACGCGCCCGAACTTGGATACGTCGGTCACCGCGATGACGTCGCGCGCCGCCTCCACCATCTTGCGGTTCAGCATCGCTTCCGGCTCGTAGTGGGTGGTGATGCCGCATTCGATGTCGAAGCCGTCAACGCCTAGAAACAGCTTGTCGACACGCAGACTCTCCAGCGACGCTACCGTCTGGGCCCCGTAGAACGCGCGGTTTTTGCGGCGGAGCATCCCACCCAGCATGACGATGTTGAGCCGCTCCTTCGCCGCCAGCACCGACAGGATGTCGAGGTCGTTGGTCAGGACCGTGATGTCGTCGTCATCGGGTAGGAAGCGCGCGATCTGCAGCGTCGTCGTGCCGGAGTCGAGCACGATCGACTCGCCCGGCGACACCATCGCCGCCGCTGCCTTGCCGATCCGCGTCTTCTCGTCGGCGTGGATCGAGCGCTTGACCTCGACGGGCGGCTCGGCGGTCACGTTGACCGCGCCTGCGCTGATCCCACCGCCGTAGGACCGCTCCATCACGCCGCGCGTCGCGAGGAAGCGCAGGTCCTTGCGGATCGTCTGCATCGACACTCCGAACTTTTCGGCGAGCGGCGCGACCTGCACGCTGCCCCGCTCGCGCACCAGCGTGCTGATCCGCAATCGCCGTTCACTCGTGTCCCGGATCATTCCATCCCGTTCCCTACACTCTGCCGTCACCGCTACCAGCGCGGTCAGGCTACATCAATCGCGTTACGTTTCGGTAGGGATCACACGATCCTCAACGAACCATGCGCGCCGCGCTCCATGCCACCATTGGTGGGCGGCCGCCATTCGACGGCTGGCGCGTGACCAGCTCGACGACGGAAGCGAACCGGATGTCGGCCACGATCGACGCCGCCTTTCCGGGCGCCGCAGACACCTCCTGCACCAGGCGGCGGTCGGCATACACCTGGAAGCGTACGGGCCCCGTCCCGCCCAGCACCCGCGGCGTCGCCACGAGGCGTGAGAAGGCGCGATCGGCGTGCACTTCAAGGCGCGAGTTAGCGAACACGCCGATTCCACCGACCGGTTGTCCGCCTGCGATCAGCGGCGCTCCGTCCGGTGTCGCGCCGACGCGCGCGGGAAAGCGACCCATCGGCAGGGCATTGGCCCGCGACAGCCCATCGACCGCTACATGGATGCGCGCGGGCATGGCGTCCAGCGGAACGGCGCCGGGATCGGCCGGCGTACCGGTGACGCGCAGCAGCGCGGATCCATGCGCCGGCAGGGTCACTCGGATCAGGTCGCTCGCCGCTGCATCATCGCGCCGCGCCCAGACGTCGCGGACGCGCGCGTGGCTGCCGGGGGCGAAGCCGAGCTGTCGCCAGGAAACCCTCGCCTCGACCGGCACCGCGCCGCGGTTAAGGAACGCGACCGCCCGCGTGCCTGCCGCGGCCAGCGTTCGCACGACGACCATCGCATCGCCGTCGCGATAGCCGATCCCCTGGTTGCCCGCCGCATCCTGGTCGATCGCGATTACCTCCGGGTTGCTGACGATGGCGTGCAGCGCCGGGTCGGGATGCCGCAGATCGTAGCCGAGCAGCAGCGGCGCCGCCATGATCGTCCACATCGTGAAGTGCGACCTCGCCTCCGTGGGATGCGCCGCGTCGAAGTCCCCATGACCGATCTCGAGCATGTCGGGGTCATTCCAATGACCGGGTCCCGCATAGAGCGCGCCATCGACCACGCTGTCGATGTTCGCGAGCATGCTCTTCCAGTTCGACTCGATGTCCGGGCTCGTCCGGTAGAGATTGCCGCGCCGCGGGCCCCAGAGGACCGACAGCGCCTCGCCCCAAGCGCAGATCGACAGCGTTGCGGTTTCACCGCCCCAGCGACGCACCGCGTCGCCCAGCGCCGCATAAAGTCCTTCGATCGCCTTCGGGTCGGACGCGGGTATGTTGCCTCGTACGATCAGCGGCGGGAAGGCGTTATAAGCGCCCGAGGTCACCGGCGGATCGGCCGGCGTATAGTCGGCAACGCCGCAGGCATCGACCTTGATGTAGTCGAACCGCCAGTCGGCGAAGATCGTCCGCATATCAGTGACCGCGTAGCCGAAGCTGCCGACCTGACGCTCGGCGACTGAGCCGACCGGCAGGTTGGGAACGCCGGCGTCCCATCGCTGCATGCAGGTGTTGCGTCCGATGTCGGTGTAGATGCCCGCCTTGAGGCCGAGGGCGTGGAGGGCGTCGGTGAACGGCTTGAACGAGCCGGTGGCGCTTCCTTCGACGTGCGACGACGGAAAGGTATTGCTGCGGATCTGCAACCGTCCGTCGGCCAGTCGGCGCAACGCCCAGCCGTCGTCTATATTGACGAAGCGATAGCCGCGCGCCGCGAGGCCGCTGTCGACCATCGCCTTCGCCACCGCCCGCACCTTTGCCTCGTCGACGTCTGCGTGGAAGGCGTTCCACGGATTCCAACCCATCGGCGGGGTCTGTGCTGCGCCGCTCTGGACGACGGCGAACCTTCCGCTCGGCGCGAGAGGATCGTTCTGCGCCATCGCCGCCGCAGGAGAGGCGGCGGCCGCCAAAATCGCTGCCGCGCGCAGGGCACGGCCCCTGGCGGCGCCTTTTGAAGATGGTGCGGACATGGAGTTCTCCTGCAATGAATGATCCCCAGCGACTGGCGCTGCCAGAGAGATCCGGCTTGGCCATGTCGGCAGACGAAGCCGATCAGCATAACGAGGCATCCACGCTTCCACCGGATGGAAGGTGGTTAGCTGCCGACGAAACGGCGGAATGACCGTGTGGCCCCCCCCGCAAACCTGACCAACACGTCGTATGATGTTTCGTTTTTATTCGTTTGACAAGATTGTTACAGCAGTTCTAGCAATTCGCAACAAAGTGATCGCTTAGCGGCGACGTCCGCTGGAGGCTTCGATGAGAGGAATGATGATGACCGGTGCAACGCGGTGGCAATATGGCGCCCTAGCGGGTGTCAGCCTGCTGGCACTGCTCGCAGCCTCTCAAGCGGCAGCGCAGACCGCGGTCTCCCCGACCGAACAGCCCAATCCCGGCTCCGTGATCCAGTCGGGCCCCGGCCAGAGCGGAAACCCGCAGGAGGTCGCCGGCGACGATCCCGCCAACGACATCATCGTGCGCGGCGTCCGCGGCAGCCTGCTGCGGTCGGTCGAGACGAAGCGCGACGCTTCGACGATCGTCGACGCCATTTCCGCCGAAGAGCTGGGCAAGTTCCCCAATCGCAACGTTGCCGAGGCGCTGTCCAACATCCCCGGCGTGACGGTCGGTCGCGACGGCCGAGGCGAAGGCCGCAGCATCACCGTCCGCGGCCTCGGCGAGAGCTTCGCCCTGACGACGCTCAACGGCCGCATCCTGCCGACCGACGGCCCCGACCGTTCGTTCGCCTTCGACGTCCTGCCCTCCGAGGTGATTTCCGGCGCCGAGATCCAAAAGGCTGCGCAGGCCGCGCAGCTCGAAGGCAGCATCGGCGGCAACGTCGACCTGCGCACCGCCCGCCCCTTCGATCACAAGGGCTTCCACGCCGCCGGCTCGCTCGAGGGCCAGTACAACCAGTTCGCGGAGAAGGGCGGTGTCAAGGCGTCGGGCGTGGTCAGCACGACCTTCGCGAACGACTCGATGGGTGTGCTCGTCTCCGGCACGTACAACAAGTACAAGTTCCGCACCGACAACCTCGGCGAGTATTCGAGCACCGACACGTTCGACATCGCCACTGCGGCGAACGGCCAGCGCAGCATCGTCAACGTACCCAATGGCGGGGTCATCGTTCCCTACTTCTACAGCGTCGGCTATGTGCTCGGCGAGCGCGAGCGGTGGGGCGGTTCGGCTGCCTATCAGTGGAAGCCGAGCTCGAACTTCGAACTTCGCCTCGACGGCATCTACAGCAACTATACCGACAACCAAGAGAACCACCGAGTCTCCGTAGGCCTGACGCCGCTTGCCGACGACGGCAGCGTCCGCTGGGACCTCAACAACGTCCAAGTCGACCGCAACAAGGTGGTCACCAACTACACGGTTAATCCCGCTACCGTCGACGTCCTGGCGACGACTGAGCCGCGCCATTCGATCACCTATCAGTATGGCGGCCACATCGACTGGACGCCGTTGGAGAAGCTCAAGGTCTCCGCCGACGCCTCCTTCGGCAAGGCGACCAATAACACCGGCGGCGAGAACCGCTTCGTCGTCGCGGGCATTCCTGGGTCGCGCGCGGTGGTGGCCACGCGAAACGGCGGTCTGCCCGACCTGCAGATCACCATCCCCAACGCCGACGGTACGCTCACCAACCGCCCCCTCAGCGACGCGGGTAACGGCGATCTGCGCGCGCATTACATTGGCATTCAAGGCCAGAACATTGCGGATCGCAGCACGCAGGCGAAGCTTGACCTAGCCTACGAGGTCGACAACGGCGCGATGAAGTCGTTCACCTTCGGTGGCGCCTACCTCAACCGCAAGAAGACCGTCGACGTCATCGACAACCAGTACACCACCGCCGAGAATTTTGCCGGCTACCCCTTCTCGTTCGCCGCGATCGGCGCCAACGTCGTCCAGGAGGGGCAGGTGTCGAACATCCTGCCGAAGCTCTCGGGCAATTTCCCGCGCTCGATCCCGTCGTTCGACATCGACACCTATCTGGGGTCGCTAGCGAAGGCGGAGAACAATCCGAACGTGCTGAATCCGGCGACGGGCCAACCCTACCCGACCGGTTTTGCGGCGCAGCAGATCGTCCCCGACCTGCTCGCCTCCTATGCGATCCGCGAGCGCACCTGGGACGGCTATTTCCAGTTCAACCTCGAGGGTTCGCGCTGGCGCGGCGACTTCGGCCTGCGTTACGTTCACACCAGCGTGGACTCGCTGGGCTATGGTGCCTCGGTGCGTAGCTATCAGGTGATCGGCGTCGGCACCGCCAACGTCGTGTTCAACCCGATCGAACCGATCAACGGCGGCGGCGACTATTCGCGCCTCCTGCCGTCGGCGAACTTCGCGTACGATCTCGCGGACGGTCTTCGCGTCCGTCTCGCCGCATCGCAGGCTATCTCCCGTCCGACCTTCGGTCAGCTGTCGTCGGCGAAGGACTATTCCGCGGCGCAGTCGAACACCCCGGTCGTCACCGACGCCGGCAATCCCAACCTCAAGCCGGTGTCGGCGGATCAGGCCGACATCTCCCTCGAATACTATCCAAACAACCGCCTCGCGCTGACGGTAGCCGCCTTCTACAAGCACCTTACCAACTTCGTCACCACGCAGGCAGTTGCCTTCAACCTCGTGCCGACGAACCAGGTCGCGGGCGCGCCTTCGAGCTTCCCGTTCACTGAGCTGACCTATGTCAACGGCGACAGCGCCAAGGTCTACGGCATCGAGGTTGGCGGCCAGTACTTTCTACGCAACGGATTCGGCCTGCAGGCTAATGCCACCTATAACAAGTCCCGCGCGGAGCGCGCCGGGCGGCCGACGGTCAACCTTGAGGATGCGGTGCCGTTCTCGGCAAACGCCAAGCTGTTCTACGAGGCGCATGGCGTCAACGCTTCGGTTTCGTACCAGTACCAGTCGCGGTTCGTGTCGTCGCAGTACAGCTACATCGACAGCCTGGCGATAAAGCAGTCGCCGTATCATGAACTCGCAGCGAGCGTATCCTACGACGTCCTGCCGCAGGTCACCGTCTATGCGCAGGGCTCGAATTTGCTCGACTCGGCCACCAAGCGTTTCTCGACCTACAGCAACGTCCCGGCCTTCTACGAATATACCGGTCGGGCGTTCTTCTTCGGCATACGCGCACGCATGTGAGCTGGCAGACAATTAGTCCGTCCGAGCCGACGCTCATGGTATATCATGAGCGTCGACAACGGACCAGTGCGAAGCTGTAGTTTGATGAAGCCATTTGCGATAACAAATACCTCAGCGTGACTGACAACAAGGCCCCGTATTAGATTTTGCTGGCACGCCGCGTCGGCTATCGGAACAGCGCGCTCCGCGCAAAGCCTGCTGGCGTGAAATGTGAGCTATGGCCAACAAACCGGATCAGCCCCCCCCCACCTTCAGGCCGACAAACGTTGTCACCGGTATAGGATGAAGGTGCCTACCATGACAGGACTATGTCGCAGTCGGTATGGATTTGCCCTAGGCAGTTACGTGTGTCGATAACGGCTACGGAAAAAGTCTTTTTGAGCCACCTGTTGAGGTCACGCCTTTCGTCTGGCGACGAGATGCTTTCATCAATCGTAGCTAGAATTTTGCTCTTCTGAGCCCTATCCAAGGTAAGCTTTGATACACCATAGTCTAAGAGATCATTTAGCCAATCTTCTGCCTTCGCCAATGCTAGACAAAGATTGGAGCTGGCACCTCCACCGTCGGTGATAGCGCTGGCCTGCACTGCTTCCTGCGCCTCATAAAGGTCCAAGATAGCAGCGTGTATAGCCTTTTTCTCGTGATGATAAACAGCTTTTGGCTCGACCGTACGCAGCCAAACGCGCAACGCTTCAAGGAATCTATCTTCAAGCAGGCTGTAATCAGCCTCTGGAGAGGTGCATTGATACTTTACTAACGCTGCCTGGCACCGGAGCACTGGCCTACCATTTTTGCCGAACGCTTGGTAGCGAACCACGGCACCGCATTCCGCGCAGCGCATTAGGTCGGCTAGGATGCTATTGCGAGCAACACTGCCACCTCGTCGACGCCTACGCAAAATCTCTTGAACCGCTAGAAACCTGTCTGGTTTTATCACTTGCGGGAAATATCCGGCAATCAACCTCGCTGGGCGTGCGTACCGAGCATGCGTATCGTCATTCGCCATAAAAAGCGGAAGCACACCGGTCACGCGAGGGTTTCGCAACAGGGTGGACACGGTAGGACCACTCCACTGGTGATCGCCCCGCCATCTGCGTACCCCGCTATCATTAAGCGCTCTCGCAATCTCAGATGCGGATTGTCCTTTCAACGCTGCCGCAAATATCTGCTTCAGTAACGCTGCCCTGCCTTCATTCGTAGCGATCTTCTTTGTAGCAGCGTCCACTACAAGCCAGTCAGGGACATGGCTGGTGATGAGGCCCCACTTAGGCGCCTCGCGCTTCCTTTTCCACGCCTCACGAGCACGCACCGACTTCATTGCGCTTTCTTCATTGGCTCGGGCGAAGACGATCAATGCATATAGAAGGGAAATAGGATCTTTTGCCAACGTTTCCGCCGAATAAATGCGACGGTCCACCAATGATACGACATTGATTCCAGCCAGTATCAATTGGGATAACAGACTTTGCGCCATAAGTATGTGAGCACGACTTAGCCTATCAAGGCACTCGATTAGCAAAAAGCTACCACTTGGCACATGCTGGCTATGCACCGCTTGTAGAAATTTTGCGAGCGCCCCGGTCTCAGCATTTTTACCGCGAAAGCCAGATACGCCAAGATCTCGTATTGTGAGGCTTTCGTCGAGGTGCAGATCATGCGCTTTAGCATACTCCGCAGCCATTAAATGCTGGCGGGTAATGCTGTCGCCCGACCACTGCGCCGGACTACTGAAGCGCTGATACGAATAGGCAATGGGACGCGCTGCGGTGGTTGGGTCTCCCATACGATCCTTCGATGCTGCAAAGGCAATGCCGGATTATACCGTTCTCCGAAGCTCTTGCACTTTGTCCGGTTTGGACTATCCAGCATTTGTGAGACAGGATGATGATGCCCGGCTTGCTGTACGCAGAGCCGAAAGTGAACGACAGAAGCTGCGACGGCGAGACGAAGCCTTCAGTCCGTTCCCCTTGGATCACGGTGCATGGAACATTCTCCTCTTCGCGTTCGTGGCGCAGGGTAGCCGCTTTTCCGTCGGGGATGCTTGCGCTCATAGCGGCCTGCCCAGGACTACCGCTCTGCGGCGTATCAGTGAGCTCGAGGCCGCAGGTTTGATGAGTCGGCAGACAAACGAATTCGACCGGCGCGTTGACTGGCTGGCCCTCACACCCTTGGCGTCAGATCTGCTGACAATGTATTTTGGAACCGATTAAATAAATATTTCAACTTTCGCTACGCCTTGATCCTGGTGTGCGTACCTGTGTGATGCGCCAAAGCGGCTGTGGTCGGCGTCTAGCTACAACAATTAATCGGCGGGGTAGCAAGGACAGCCAGTTGCGGTGACTGACTTTTGCGCAGTCGCTGCGCCTTTTCTAATCAGACCCAATTCCGGTCACTTAGAGCCGCCTGGCGCTCGCCAAACTTTGGACGCTTGTTCGTCTCGGGTTTGAGCCTTCTAAGGATGCCGCGCAAACGTCCGGCTAGACTGATTGGCAGGGAAGCAGCCGCCGGCCGTCAACGGGCTGACGGCTGCATGAGCTCTATTGTGACATGATCGGGACCTGAAACGTAGGCCACCAAGGTACCCTTCCGTGGGCCACCCGCGATCGGCAGCGGACTACCCTTTGCTTTCCATCCTGCCGCCTCAACGCGGGCAATGGCGGCGTGAATATCCTTCACGGTCAGAGCAAGGTGGGCGGCTCCGATCGATCCCGCGCTGTCGGGTACCCTCCCGTTCTGAGAGCCGTTCGAGTATTGCAGCAATTCAACCACGTAGCCGTCGGGTGCCTTGACGATCGCCGTCTTTACGCTTGAATCGACGACACCAGTCACCTGGTGCAGGAAGTCGCCGCCCATCTCCGATTGACGCTCCAGCGTGAAACCGAGCGCTCCCGTCCAGAACCGGATGGCTGCGTCCAAAGACGAAACAGCGAACCCTGTGTGGTCGACGTTAAAGACGTTTGCGGCATCGCTCATGGCCGAATGTGTGCGGCCTACGCAGGATGTCCGCAAGTGGGCGCTGTGCTGCCCCCTCCCCTTCGTGGCTAGGGCCCAGAATCGGTCATCCGTAGCTCCCTGCCCGCCCTCCGGAGTTCGGACGTTGAAACATTGCGGTGATCGAGGCCTGTGGGCGGTCCTAAAAGCCTGCCGATTAGAGCTCTCGCATGTGGCCCTCGGGCAGTCACCAATGAGGTCTGTTGGTTGTCAGCCGTTTAGTCGCTCGACGTACGACGGCCGCTCGCTTCAGTCACGCCTATGTCCGGCAACTCGGCGAATCTTTGAGCTACGTCAAAGTCGCCTACCGATTAAGAGGAGCTTTGCTGACGGAGAAGGCGGTTCAGATCACGCTTGTACTGTTGGCACGTTGTCGTGAGATGACCGCTCCGCTCCTCCGCAAGGCACCTCGTCGCGAGGGGCTGACGTACTCGGTACTGCGCACTTTCAAGGTACTGGCGCATATCGTATTGCTGGGGATTATCGAGATACGTATTCTTGCCGCTGGCAGCTGAACTCAGACCGGAGGTGAGCAAAACGGCAACAATTGCCTTTAGATTCATGTCTGCGCTCCTACTGATCTTCGCTTCCCAACTCGCAAAAGCAAGAAAGGCTAAATCTCAGTTTGGAGGCTGACACGCCCCGGGACCTGGCGCAAGCTGTGGCGGCACCAAACACCGGCTACGGCTATCAAATGTCTGGCATTAGGCGAACGCATCCTGCCCTACAGCTTCCGGCAAGCTGGACCCAATAGGCGACATTCGAAGCCGCTTCACCGCTCCCTGAAACCGGTCGTTCGTTCAGGCGCTGCTGAACGGCGGAAATTGGGCCGGGAGCGGACCGGCGGCTTTCGCGAGAGGAACAGGCTTGAGCGGCCGATTACTTGACGCGGCGGCGACCAATGCAGTTGGCGAAGTTCAGTGCTGGCGCTAGGCTTCTGCCATGGTATCGGATCCTATCTCGAGCCTCTCGCGCTTTCTGGAATGGCTTGAGACCAACCCGACCCCGCCGGGCAAGGTGGCGGTATTCCGCGGCTTGGCTGACACGGAATTCGACCTGCGGCCTTCTGTGTTCCGAACGACCGGGAAAACCGGCGACGTTCGTGCGCGACGCGAGCATTTGCTCCTGCGCGAGCTAATTGCCGCCCATCCCGCAGAATTTGCCAGCGATGAGTCAGCGCTCGACACCCTGGCGCGAATGCAACACTATTCACTTCCTACGCGTCTGCTCGACGTGACGTGGAACCCGCTGGCGGCGCTGTGGTTCGCGACCGAGACTTACCAAAAGCAGATCGAGACTGGTGGGACGACCAAGACAGGCAGGCCGGAGACAAAGACCGTGAAGGTGCCGGGGCAGGTGGTTCGACTACTGCTCGATGAGGGAACAGTCCGCTACTTCGACAGCGACAGAATAAGCCTCGTTACGAACCTGGCGCGCTGTACTTACGAGCAGAAGGAAGAGCTGCGAGGACTCGTCCCCCGGCACCTCGCGAGCGCGGCGGACAAGAAGAAGTTCAACGAGAAGCAAACTGTACGGCGGCTGCTCCACTTCGTCAGGTCGGAGAAGCCAGCGTTTGAGGCCGAGATTGAGCCGGACCAGCTGGGCGGCGTGTACCTGGTCAAACCAAAGCTAAACAACCGACGCATCCTCGCCCAAGAGGGCGCCTTCCTCGCCTTCGGCCTAATCTCCGAAATTCCGAAAACGGGCTTAGCCGACATTGAGGTCGATACCCTCGAGGTGTCGCCTGGGCGGAAGCCAGCGATCCGAACGCAGCTCGCCGGGCTATCGATCAACGAGCGCACGCTCTTCCCGGACATCGAGCGAGCCGCTCGCTACCTTACGGACGAGCTTGGAACCACAGGGCTGCTAGCTCGCGCCACGGCACCAGCCGCGCCAACGAAGTCACGGCCGTGACGGAATGAGGGGCCACCACGATTCCACTGCAAAATATTGGGAAGCGCTTTCGACTTTCGAAAGCCGGGACTACGTCGACAGCTGGTTTAAAGGCCGCCACGGTCGCCATCTGAACGCTCGCGCCGCCTACGCGATCACCGCCTGCTTCATCCAGGGCCGCGAGTACTTCGACGCCGCAGCGACCGCCGCCACAAGTGTGAGGCCCCTGCTGCTCTACTACGGCGTCCTCGAGATAAACGAACTTCCCCTATCTTAAAGGCCGAAGAAACAGAGACGCATCAAGTGCCTGACCCCCTTTCCAACGAACTCATGTGGATTGCCCAGCGCCACGGCCACGACTGGCGGGACCAGGACCTGCTCGCCGGAGCGGACTGGCTCGAGAGCCTGGTGCCTCCCGCCGATTGGGCGAGGCGCGCGGCGGCGACCGAGGCGATGTTCCAGGCTGCGAAGGCCAAATGGGCCAAAGGACGCCGCGTCCCGCTGTTCGATCCCGCCGACACAGTGGCTTGGTATCTTCATCAGGCCCGGCGCTACGGCGATCCCGACCTGCGGTCCGACTTCTTCATGCCCGAGGGATACAGGATCGCGCCGCTGTTCCGCCGCATCGGGCAGTTGATCCCCGAGTTCGAACGGATCGGCGGCGCGGAGGACCGGGCAGCCCGGATGATGACCGAGAACCTGTCGCAGCCTGACGACGGCATCTACGAGCTGCTCGTCGCGGGCGCATATGCCAGACGCGGATGGGACCGCGTAGCGTTCGTCCCCGAGACTCCCGGCCTCGCCAAGACGCACGACCTGAACGTCGACCGCCCCCGCTCGCGTTGGGCCATCGAGTGCAAGCGCGCCGGCCGCTCCGACTACGGTCGCGACGAGCGCCTGGCGGGTCAGCGCATCGCCGAGCGCGCGCACGCGATGTCGCGCGCGGCAGGTCGCCCCCTCGTGGTCCTCGCGCGCTACAGGGATGAGCTCCACTTGTTGGGCGACGACTATTTGGTCGAGAAGGTCGACGCGTTCCTGGCCGGCGACCGGCCTTTCGAGTGGAACGACGCCGGCGGCGATGGCGTCGTGCTCGACGTTATGTGGGGGCCGCTGCACGCCATCCTCCAGCACGACGACATCTATTTCGGGTCGAGCCGTATGGTGGAGCTGCTGCTCGGCACCTACAACCCGGCTGCCGACTTCACGATGGATGGCGACTGGGAGCCGGGCGAAGGGCGTCCGCTACACGCGACCTGGGTCGATCACGTCAGTCTGGTGAACTGGCTCAGCACGTCGGACGAGGCAGCCCGTCGGAAATCAATGCATTTCCGCGGCCTGGTGTCGCGCGCGGCCGCGCAGCTCCCCGGCGACCGTCCGGGCGCCATCCACGTCGGATACGAGGAGGTGGGCGGCAACACCGCCGATGCTCGGCGTCTGCAGCTCAATACCCGGGAGATGCGGAGCTTCGATCCAGGCGCCACCAGTCTAAGGATGGTCTACTCCAACTACTTCATGAACGAGCTGGTCACGTCGCGCATGGAAAGCGCGGCGGTGAGCGAGACGCTCGCCTGGAACCCGATAGGCGGCGCTCGCGGCAAGGGCCCCCTGCCCGCGCACATGCTCTTCATGGACGAGGACGGGACGCCGGGCTCGCATCTGCGCTGAGGGGTCCGGTTGCCATGCCGCCCAACGGTCGCCACCTTCCACACTCCGCCGGCATATTTTTCGGGCTAAGCCATGGACGCTGACGACGACTTCGATCCCGCTGACGAACACGACGATGGTCCGCGCTATGCGGACGTCGCAACGCTCGAAGGGTGGGCGATCCCGACCGCGCTGCAGGGGCTGACGCTGTTCCGCGATCCCTTCCTGTCGATGCAGGCGCAGAACCTGGCGATCGTCGACCACTTCCTGAACGGGCTCGAACAGCACGTCATGCGGCGCCTGTTCCAGGAGGACCGGACACCGATCGACGACGCCATGTTCCTCAACGCCCAGTCGCAGATGTGGATCTTCGCGGCGTATGAGGTGATGCGGACGTGGCGCCAGCGGGCCAAGGAAATGGTGAAGTGGCACGACAACGGCGGCCTGCAGATGAAGCTCGGGTCGCTTGAGGCGGACAAGGGCTTCATCCACGATGGCAACGTGCGCCTGGCGGCGATGGTGCGTGAGGTCATCGCCGATCCCTCGATAGTCCAGTCGTTGCGCGACGACCTGAAGCGCACGCACAACCTGTTCGCCCGCATGGAGTATCTGCGCATCTCGCTCGCCAAGCACGAGGTGCCCGGGAAGGCCAAGTCGCTGGCGATCTCGCCGGGTTACGGCCGCATAAACCAGTGGTGCGGCGCGCTCGATTACGAGCTGGGCGATGGCAAGTACGTCATGGGTTACGTCAACCGGCGCGACATCGCCGACGACATCCGGGCCATACCCGATCTCGAAGTGCCGACTGACGAAGACTTGGCGTGGAGCTGTCAGTTTAATGCGGACGCGTCTCGGCAGGTTGAGGATGGTCTTTTGAGAGCGAGGTTCAGCTGACAAGCGCCTGCCACTCCGCCAGTGCAGCGGAGCGTCGCTCTCGATAGGTTTGTCGGTCGATGAGGTGTCGTTCCAAGCTGAAGTGGTTGTGGACGTTGGCATGCACTGAGGCGAATTTTTGCAGCGTCTTCATCTGCCGGAACCTCAACATAGCTCGGTCTCGTCGTCGGAACGCCAGGTGGCTGTTCTCAACCCGGTTGTTGGCCCAGCGACCCACCTCCTGCCGATCACGGCAGCCAAGCTCGTTCATTGCCGCACCGTAGCTACGCAGACCGTCGGTGGTAATCTTAGTTGGCGAACCATGCCGCTTCAGAGCCTTCCTCATGAAGGTCAGCGCTGCCGCCTTGTCACGGGACTTGGTGACGAAGCTTTCCAGCACCTCGCCTTCATGATCGACCGCTCTCCACAGGTAGACCATTTCGCCGTTCAGCTTCACGTACATCTCGTCCAGATGCCAACGCCAATGGCGAAAGCCGCGCATCCGGCTTACCCGCTGTTGGCGGATATCGCTGGCGAACATCGGCCCGAACCTGTTCCACCAGAGGCGCACTGTCTCGTGGCAGACGTCGATCCCGCGCTCGAACAGCAGGTCCTCTACGTTCCGCAGCGACAGCGGAAAGCGCACGTACATCAGCACCACCAACCGGATCACTTCAGGTGACGAGTTGAAGTAGCGAAACGGGCTGGCTGGCTTGCGCGGGCGGGGCATGCCGCCACTTACCCTCTTCAGATTACCAGCGGGTGCATTTGCTTTGACGGAACCCATGGGCGCCTAGGCCTGGTACCGCGTTAGCTAACCGGTAGAGGTTGTGTTGACGCTGATAAAATCGATCATGCCACAGTGACCCGCGCTTGCCCTGCAGGGGTCAGGCATGTGGTTAGCTGCGCGAAATAAGGTTTTACAACATAACAGTTGTGGACCTCCACGAAATGTGGTCTTTCTTGTTCCACGGCGCTCGCAGAAGCTGCCGGGATAGGAGAGGACGATGGCGGTTTTACGCTATGCGCTGCCATGTGCGGCAGTGATCGGGATCGTCGGGCTGGCGACGCTCGCAGGGGCGCAGACCGATGTGATCGCGACGGTGCTCGACGATCCGTCGGTGCTCCGTTCGTCCTTCTACCTGCCGGTACGCGACGGCACCCGCCTGGCGGTTAACGTCTATCGCCCCGCCGACGGCGGCACGGCCCGCAACGGGCGCTTCCCGGTTGTCTTCGCCTTCACCCCCTATCGCGCCCGCTACCGCAAGGACGGCGCTATCGTCGACCTGATCGACTCGACCACCTTCGGGCTGCGCAGCCTCGTTCACGCCGGATATGTCGTCGCTACCGCCGATGTGCGCGGCAAGGGCGCCTCGTTCGGCGCGCGCCGCGGCTTCCTCGACCAGACCGAGGCGCATGACGGCTATGACATCGTCCAGTGGCTAGCGACCCGGCCTTATTCCACCGGTAAAGTCGGTATAACCGGCTGTTCATATCTTGGCGGCAGCGCGATGCTCGTCGCGGGTGCCTTACCGCCGGCGTTGAAGGCGGTGTTCGCCGCGGCGACCGACATCGACAAATATGCCTTCGTCCGCAACGGCGGCATCACCGCCCAATTCAACACCCGCCCCGACGAGACACTCGACGTCGATCTGGCAAGCGTGCCGGTCGATGCAGATAGCGACGGCACATTGCTCCGCACCGCGGTCGCCGGCCATGCCCTCAACACGCCGATGGCGCCGCTCTGGGCGGGAATGCCGTATCGTGATAGCGTCTCGCCGCTCACCGGCAACCGCTATTGGGAAGAGGTCGGCCCCTACACCCATCTCAAGGCGCTGCGCAGCCCGCAGCTCGCCTGGTATCTGTGGGGAAATTGGAACGACGAGCCGACCGAGCAGATCATCCAGGCCGCCGCCAATCTCGACGCCAAGCTGATCGTCGGGCCGGGCAGCCATTGCGAGCCACCCAAGGTGATCGACATCGTCGGCGAACAGAAGCGCTTCTTCGATCGCTATCTGAAAGACGTCGACAACGGCATCGATCGTGAGCCGCGCTATAGCTGGTGGCAGGAACGGCAGGGCAGCGGCACGCTCGTCCATCGCGCTCGCCTGCCCGGCAGCGGCATCCGCCGCACCGCATTCTATCTCGACGCCACGCCTAATGATGCGCCCGCCGCGGTGGATTCGGGCAGCCTCGGCTTACGCGCGAGCGCCGCGAAACCGCGCCCGTTCCGCGTCGACTATGACGTTGCCACAAAAGATTACTTTCAGTTCTGGCCGAGCCCGCTCGACGGCAAGGGTCTGACCTTCACCAGCCGTCCGCTCGCCGCCGATGCGGCGATCGAGGGCTTTCCGGTTCTCACCGTCCGGGCTGCGATCGACCGACCGGACGGCAACGTCTTTGGCTACCTCGAGTCGGTCGACCCGGCGGGCAAGGTGACGATGCTCGCCTTCGGCCGGGTGGCGATGAGCCACCGAAAAACCAGTGTCGCCCCCTACAACCACCTCGACCTGCCCTATCATTCCGGGCTCGAGGCCGATGTCGCACCGGCGACGCCGGGCCGGGCGGAAACGCTCGCCTTCGCGCTATCGCCGCGCGCCTATACGATCCCAACCGGGCACCGGCTGCGCGTGACTATCACCGGTGCCGACCCGCGCCAGCGCAATCTGCCCGCCATCCGCGACGCGCTGGCGCGGACGGTGACGCTCACCACCGGCGCCGCCTCGCACATTGACATCCCCTTCACCGCGCCGGTCCGCTTTCGCTGACGTTCCCGGCTGCCCGACTTCAACAAGGATACGGATCATGCATCGCATCACGTCGCGTCGTCGCCTTGCCCTCGTTTCCGGCGTGGCGCTCGCCGCGCTCGGCTGGAGCAATCTTGCCGCCGCGCAGGACACACCGCCGCCACCCAACGGTAGCGCCGCACCGGCCGACGGCCCGATCGCCTCGCAGCAAGGCCGCACCGGTACCCCCGCCTCGGTTCAGTCTGACGCCGCCGCCGCTGGGCCGGTGACGATCGGCGCGGAGGACGTCCCCGCCGCCGACATCGTAGTGACTGGCAGCCGCATCCGCGGCGCCGCGCCGGTCGGATCGAGCGTCATCGCGATCGACCGCCGCGCGATCGAGGCATCGGGCGCGGTCACCACAGACCGGCTGATCAAGGAGATTCCGCAGGTCTTCGATCTCGGCACATCGGAGAATTCGCGCGGCCAGTCGGGCGGCAACAGCAACATCACCTTCGGCAACGCGATCAACATCCGTGGCATCGGCCCGTATGCGACACTGACGATCCTCGACGGCCATCGCGTCGTCAACAACAGCCGATCGGTCGATCCGTCGATCATCCCCTCGCTCGGGCTCGAACGCGTCGAGGTGGTCGCCGACGGCGCTTCCGCGGTCTACGGCTCCGACGCGATCGCCGGCGTCGTCAATCTCATCCCGCGCCGCACCCTCAACGGTATCGAGACGATTGCGCGAGTGGGCGCGGCCCGCAATTTCCATGAGAGCCAGTTTGGTATCGCCGCGGGCAAGACCGGCGACTGGGGCCAGGTGATGGTCGCCTACGAACATGTTTTCCGCAGCAATCTGTCGGGTGACGATCGCAACTTCTTCACCAGTGACCAGCGCCGCTACGGTGGCCGGGACTTCCGCGTAAACCAATGCAATCCCGGCACGCTCACCGTCGGCGGGCGGAATTACGCAATCCCACAGGGCGGCGTGACGCCGGCGACCTCGGGACAGTTGGTGCCCGGTACCGCTAATCTCTGTGAAGGCTTCACTGGCCAAGATCTTTTCCCGGAGACGCGCTACGACAGCGCCAACGCCACCTTCACCGTCCACCTCACCAACTGGCTCGACGCGTTCGGCGACGGTTATTATTCGAAACGCCAGTTCAAGCGGTTCGGCGGCTATACCGGCGCGACGGTGAGCGTGCCGGGGACCAACGCCTTCTTCACCCGCCCGCCTGGCACCACCGGCGCCGAGACGGTGCAGATCCGCCTCGACGATCTGCCCAACAACCTGTCGTTCGGCTCAACCGAGAGCTGGCAGACCGCCGGTGGCCTGCGCGCCAAGTTCGGCGGCTGGGAGGTGCAGGGGCAAGTTATCTACGGCCGCAACGACGACGTGTCGAACACCCCCAACGGCATCAACACGCCCGCGCTCAACGCCGCGCTCGCCAGCTCGAACCCGGCGACCGCCTTCGATCCCTATGGCCTCGGCCGCACCTCGGCGGCGGTGCTCGCCGCGATCAACGATCAGGTCTTCAACGCGCCGACGCTCAACCGCTTCACCGGCGTCGAGGCAACGGTCAACGGTACGTTGTTCGATCTGCCCGGCGGCGGCGTCAAGCTCGCCGCGGGCTATGAACGGCAGGAGCTGGAGGTCTCGCTCGGCATCCAGCGCGGCGCGCCCACCAGCCCGCTCGCCTTCCGCGACTATGACCGGCAGGTCGATTCCGGCTATGCCGAACTGTACGTGCCGATCTTCGGTTCGGCCAACGCGCTGCCCGGCCTGCGCCGGCTCGAACTCACTGCCGCGGTCCGTTACGACAAATATAGCGATGTCGGCAGCACCACCAATCCCAAGTTCGGCGCCAACTGGTCGCCGCTACGCGGGCTGGTAATCCGCGGCAGCTATGGCACGTCGTTCCGCGCGCCGCTCTTCTCACAGATTTACGGCAACAGCTCGAACATCTTTGTCCAGCCCTATGCCGATCCGGCGCTTGGCGGCGCAATCGTCCAGGGGGCGGCGCTCTCGGGCGGCAATACCGCGCTGCGTCCGGAAGAGGCGACCACCTGGTCGGCTGGCCTCGACTGGGATCCGCTGCCCGGCGGACGTCTCAGCCTGACCTATTTCGACGTCAACTACACCGGCCAGGTCGACAGCTACCTCGGCGATCTCGCCATCCTCAGCCGTGAGGCGCAATTCGCCGGCACCGGCGTCATCCTGCGCGGCGCCGCCGCCGCGGCGCGCGTGCAGGAGCTGCTCGCGCAGGGCATCACGATCGCGCGCGGCGTGCTGCCCGCCAATCCGACCCTATTCATCGACGGCCGAACCCAGAACCTCGGCCGATCGAAGACCAGCGGCATCGACGCGGTCGCAAGCTATACGTTCGACACCAACAACGCGGGCCGCTTCACGCTCAACGCCAACGCCACCTATCTGACCCGCTATCGCAGCGCGATCACCCCAGCGGGCGACCTGATCGATCGCCGCAACACCGTGTTCAACCCGCTCAAGTTCAAAGGTCGCGGCAGTCTTTACTGGGCCTATGAAGGCGCCAACACGCGGCTTACCGTCAATCATGTCGGCGGCTACGACAACAACACATTACCTAATAACGGCGTGCAGAAGGTGGCGAGCTATACCACTGTCGACCTCGGCGTGACCTTCGACGTCGGCAATACGGCGAGCCGCAGCCTCTTCGCCGGCGGCTTCAGCGTCTCGTTCGATGCGCTCAACCTGTTCGACCGCAAGCCGCCGTTCCTCGATTTCGCGCCGACGATCAACGGCAGCGGCGGCTATGACGCCACCGCCGCCAATCCCGTCGGGCGCGAGATCGCGGTGACGCTGCGCAAGCGCTTCTGACGATGACCCGGGCTGCCCGATCCCTGCGGAGACTGACGTGACCAATCACCCAAGCCCCGCAGACCGCGCCCCCGCCGCGCCTGAGCCGCGCGTGCCGCTCGTCACCGCGGACCTCGAGCCCGCACCGGAGGCGACGCGGGGCACGTCACGGCTGGCCCGGGCGATGCTCGCGATCGGGTCGGCGGGGCTGCTCGGTGCGATGGCAACCGACGCGCTCGCCGTCGCCGGCCGCCACGCCGGCATCCGGCTGTTCGGCGCCATTGAGATCGTCCAGGCCTGTATCGTGCTGGTCGCGACCAGCGCGATCCTGCTCACTACGATCGTCGATGGTCACGCCCGGGTGCACATCCTGCTAGAACGGCTGCAGGCCGCCGCATCGACCCGGCTGCTGCGCGGCGCCGATGCGGTCAGCGCGTTAATCTTCCTGTGGATCGCGCTTGGTTCGGCTTGGCTGCTCGCCGATCTGTGGTCGGCGTTCGAGCTGACGGAGATCCTCCATATCCCGCTACGCTGGCTGCGCGCCGCCTGGATTGCCGGTGCGATCGCCACCGCGCTGATCTTTGCCGGCCGGGCGCTGCGTGGAGCCCGGTCGTGATCGCGCCCGAATGGATCGGCGGCGGCGGCATTCTCGTGCTGCTCGCACTGCTCGCGCTCGGCATTCCGATCGGCGTCGGGCTGGCGCTGGTCGGCGGCATCGGGCTGACGCTGCTGCTGTCGCCAGAGGCGGCGCTGATCAAGGTCGGTGTCGTCACCTTCGACACGATCTCGCGCTACGAACTTGGCGTGCTGCCGTTGTTCGTGCTGATGGCGCATCTCTGTTTCGCCGCCGGCGCCAGCCGAGACTTCTTCGACGCGGCGGCGCGCTTCATCGGTCATCGCCGCGGGGGGCTGGCGATGGCGTCGATCGGCGGTTGCGCCGGCTTCGGCGCGATCAGCGGGTCGAGCCTTGCCACGGTGGCAACGATCACCTCGGTCGCGCTGCCCGAGATGCGCAAGGCGAATTACGCCCCCTCCTTCGCCACCGGCGCACTGGCCGCCGGCGGGACGCTGGGCTCGCTGGTGCCGCCGTCGGGCGCGCTGATCGTGTTCGGCATCATCGCCGAACAGTCGATCGGCAAGCTGTTCGCCGCCGCGATCGTGCCAGGCATCACCCAGGCGCTGTTCTACATCGCGACGATCGCCCTGCTCTGCCGCCTCCGCCCGGACCTCGGGCCGCCGGCAGCGCGGGCGCCGTGGCGCGAGCGCTGGCCGGCGCTGCGCAAGATCGGTGACGTCGGGCTGCTGATCGTATTCGTCATCGGCGGCCTTTTCGTCGGCTGGTTTACCCCGACCGAGGCCGCCTCGGTCGGCTCGGTCGCCGCGCTGGCCTTGTGCTGGAAGCGCGGCCGGCTGACCCGCGTGGCGGTGAGCGGCGCGCTGGAGGCGACGCTGCGCACCACCGGCATGATCTATATCGTCGTGATCGGCGCGCTGCTGTTCGCGACCTTCATCAGCGTCACCGGCATCGCCGCGATGCTGTCCAACCTCGTCGCCGGGCTCGACGCCGGGCCGACGATCGCGATCATCGCCATGGCGCTGGTGCTGCTGCTGCTCGGCTCGTTCCTCGACGGCCTCGCGCTGATGCTACTCACCACGCCCATCTTCCTGCCGATCGTCCACCAGCTCGGGCTGAGCCCGATCTGGTTCGGCATCTTCCTGGTGCGGACGATGGAGATCGGCTTCGTCCACCCGCCGCTCGGGCTCAACGTCTATGTCATCCAGGGGATCGCCGGCGACATTCCGCTCGGCACGATCTTCCGCGGCATCGTCCCCTTCCTACTCGCCGACTTCCTGCATCTCGCGCTGCTGATCGCGGTGCCGGCGGTGGTGCTGTGGCTGCCCGGAGCGCTCGCATGATCCGACAACTCGCCGCCCTCGCCGCGCTGTGGCTGCTCGCAGCCTGTGGTGCGGCGCCCGCCCCGCTGGCCGGCGTGACGACGCTGACCTATGCCAGCCCCTATCCGCCCGGCCATCCGTTCAGCCGCGCCGACATCCGCTGGATGCGCCATGTCGAACAGGCCTCGGCCGGGCGGCTGCGCATCCAACCGTTCTGGGCCGGCGCGCTGCTGTCGAGCGACCAGAGTATGGAGGAGATCCGCCACGGTGTCGCCGACATCGGCCTGATCACGCCGATCTACACTCGCGGCGGCGCGCATACCCAGCGCGCGCAGGCCGGCTTCTACGGCGGCGTCGCGTCGATGCCCGAACAGATTGCCGTGTATCAGTGCCTTGCCGCGAATTTCCCAGCGCTCGACGCCGAGCTGCACGGCCTGCGCGTGCTCGCCGTTCAGCCCGGCAACTTTCCCGGCATTCTCACCCGCGACCGGCCGATCCGCCGCCTCGCCGACCTGCGCGGCCTGCGCCTGCGCGCGCCGGCGGAGAATCTTGAGGTGCTGCGCGCGCTCGGGGCCGATCCGGTCGATATGCCGATGGCGGACGTTTATTCGGCGCTCGCCAAGGGGGTGATCGACGGTGTGGTCGCGCCCGCCGATACGCTCAAGAGCCTCCATTTCGCCGAGGTCGCGCGCTTCTTCACCACGCTCAAGGTGAGCCGCGGCTCCTATCCAGCACGGGCGATCGGCCTGCGCCGCTGGCGGACGCTGCCGCCCGATCTGCAGCGCCTGCTCGCCGACAGTGAGCGCGTGTGGGAAGCGGCGCTGATCGACGAGATCAACACCGCCGAACGCGCCGGCATCGCCTTCGGCAAAAGCCATGGCGTCGCCTTCCTGCCGATCGACCCCGCCGACCAGCACCGGTTCGACACGCTCTACAACGCCAATGCCGCGCGGATCGCACGCGACCTCGGCCACTACGGCCGCGACGGCACGCCGCTGTTCACCGCCGCGCAGCGTCTGATCGCGGCGCACCGCTCCGGCGCGCCTACCGCCTGCCCTTCCTCCGACCCGCAAGGTGCCCATGACTGATACCTCCATTCCGCCGCGCCCGCTGGAGGGCCTGCGTGTCATCGACCTCACCCGCGCCCTCGCCGGACCCTATGCGACGCTGCTGCTCGCTGGCCTCGGTGCCGAGGTGATCAAGATTGAGGATCCGCGTGGCGGCGACCTCGCGAGGGAGAACAGCCCTTATGTCGGCCGCAACGGCGTCACCGTCGAGCGCGCGCACGACGACGATGTGTCGATCTCGCATCTGTCGCGGGCGCGCGGCAAGAAGGGGGTTTCGCTCAACTTTAAGGCGCCCGGCGCGCAGGCGGTGTTCGCCGACCTATGCCGCACCGCCGACATCGTTGTCGAGAATTTCACCGCTGGCACCGCCGACCGGCTCGGCATCGGCTATGCCGTCGCGCGCGAGGCCAATCCGGGCATTATCTATTGTTCGCTATCCGGCTTCGGCGCCGACGCGCCGGAGGGCGGCAAAGCGATGGACGTGATCATCCAGGCGCTGTCGGGGGCGATGTACACCAGCGGCGCCCCCGATACGCCGCCAGTGCGGATGGGCATTCCGATCGCCGACATGCTCGCGCCGGTGTTCGCGGTGATCGGCATTCTCGCCGCGCTCGAACAGCGGCACCGCAGCGGCGTCGGCCAGCATGTCGACGTCTCGATGCTCGGCGCGCTGACCTCGTTCGTCGCGATCGAGAACTGGTCGGCCCTCGCCGCCGCGGGGATGCCGGCACGGACCGGGCTTACCGTCCAGCGGCTGTCGCCGTTCGGCGTTTTCGAATGCGCCGACGGCTATGTCGCGATCGTCGCGGTGCACGAGAAGCTGGCGCAGGGGCTGTTCCGTGCGATGCGCCAGCCCGAACTCGCCGCCGACCCGCGCTTCGCCAGCCGTGATTCGCGCGTCGCCAACGCGCCGGTGCTGGAGGCGGCGATCACCGCTTGGTCGCGCACGCTTTCGGTGAACGAGGCGGTGGCGCGGCTCGAGGTCGAAGGCGTGCCAGTCGCGCCGGTGCGTCACCCGGAAGAGGCGCTGAGCGATCCGCGCGTGTTGGGACGCGGCGAGACGATGCCGATCGCACACCCCCGCTATCCGCATCAGTCGGAGCTGCGTACCGCGGGTATCCCGATCCGCTTTTCGGCGGCGAGCACCGGGTTCGACGCGACGCTGCCGATCGGCATCGGCGATCACAACCGCGACGTCTTCCGCGACTTGCTCGGCTATGACGAGGAGCGGTTGCGCGCGCTCGGCGATGCGGGCGTGATCTGATGGACGCCCCCGCCGCGCTCGCCGCCATCGCCGCCGCTTATGCCGATCCCGATACGGTCGCGGATCGCCTCGCCGCGGAGGGCGCATGTGTCATCCGCACGATCGGCAGCGACGCACCCTTCACCTGGTTGCGCGCAGCGGGCTTCGCGCCCGTCCGCCTCGCGCCGTCGCGCGGCGAGGCGACTCCGATCGCGGATGCGGTGATGGGTGCGGCGAGCGGGCGGCGGCGAGCGCATCGGCTGGTCGAGCGGCTGCTCGCCACCGACCGCCGTGACGCGCCGGTGCTGATCACCCGCGCCGATGCCGAACAGGCGCAGATCTTCGCCGCGCTGCGCGAGCGCCGCCGCCTCGGCGAAACTGCGCCGGCGCAGTTTCACCTGCTCGACCTGCTCCACCACGATCGTCCCGCCTCGCACCGCTACAATGCGGCGCGGCTTGCGCAGCTCGACGCATGGCTGATCGCCTTGGGCGGACGCGCGCCCGACGATGCCGCGTTGGCGCAGGCTGCTGCGGAGGACGAGGCGGTGTGCGCGCGCATCGGCGCGCTGGCGGAGACGCAGTTGCGCGGCAGCGATCGACTGCGAATCATCGGCGCGAGCACGATCCTGCCCCCCGCCGAACTCGCCCGCCACCTCGACGCGCTCGATCCCCTACCCAGGATCGCCGTCGGCCGGCGCGTCTTCGTCACCGGCAGCGCACCCGAGACGGACGCGGCCTATCGCGAGCTGGAGGCGGACGGCGATACGATCGTCGGCGACGATCACGACTGGGGCGATCGCCGCCTGCTCGCCGCCCTGCCTGCCACCCGTGCCGCCGCTGCCGCGCCCGCCTTCGCGCCACTCGCCGCGCGCCGCCCTGCTGCCGACGCCGCAGCGATCGTCGCGCGCGCCGTCGCCTGCGGGGCGACCGCGATCGTCCACCTGACGATCGACGCCGACGAGGCCGCCGCCTGGGCCGCGCCGGCGATCGCCCGCGCGCTGCCCGACGGCATGACGCTGACGCGGCGGACGCTCGACGGACCACCCGCCGCCGACCCTGCCCCGGCGCGGCCGGCCGCCGCGCCGCCGCCGCGCAGCCGCAAGTCGCTGGCCGCGCTCGCCGGCTTCGGTGCCTATCAGCGCGACTGGTTCGCCGATCTGCGCGCCCAGGTCGCCGCGGGCGCGCCCTTCGCGATGGTCAATGCCAATGCGCCGCAAGAAATCCTGCGCGCGCTCGACGTACCGTTCGTCGTCAACCAATGGTGGGCGTCGATCGTCGCCGCCAAGCAGCAGACGCAACGCTATCGCACTTTGCTCCGCGACGCCGGCTATCCGACTGACGTCGAGGCGTATAGCGCGCAGGGCCTCGCCGCGGCGATGGACGACGAGGGGGTATGGGGTGGCCTGCCGCATCCCGATTCGCTTCACGCGGTCGGATCGAGCGATGCGACGATCGGCATCTTCGACGCCTGGGCCGAGTGGACCGGTGCCCGCGCCTTCCTCTATGAACGGACCGTCGATCCGCGGCTCGACATCGAGACGCGCTGGTGGGAGGTGCTGCCCGACCGCTGGGACGAGGCACTCGAGGCCGAGCGGATCGACCTGCTGGTCAGCGAGCTGCGCGATGTCGTCGCGGCGCTGGAGGCGGCGACCGGCCGCGTCTTCGACGAGGCACGGTTCGTCGCGGTGCTCGACCTCGTCAACGAGCAGGAGGATTATTACCGCCGCACTCGCGACCTCGTCGCGCGCAGCGTTCCCGCACCGATCAGCATCGTCGATTCGATGCCGGCAACGATGGTGCCGCAATGGCACCGCGGCACCGTCTGGGCACGCGACGCCGCCCGCGCCTTCTACGAGGAAGTCGCCGCCCGCGTCGCTGCCGGGGCGGCGGCCGTGCCGAACGAGCGCGTCCGGCTGATGTGGGTCGGTCGCGGCCTGTGGAGCGAGACGGCGTTCTACCAGCGCTGGGAGGAGAGCCATGGCGCGGTGTTCGTCTGGTCGATGTATCTCGCGCTCGCCGCGGACGGCTATATCCGCCGCTTTGATCGCGGCCGCGATCCGATGCGCTCGCTCGCGGCACGTTTCCTGACGATGGGCGACGAGTTGCGCATGCCGAGCTGGGCCGGGCCGTGGCACGTCCATGAGGCGCAGTCGCATCAGGTCGACGGCGCGGTGGCGCTCGCCGATGCCGATCCGTTCGTGCTGCGCGCGCTCGCCGCCGCGGGGATACCGGTGCTCGAACTCGGCATCGACAATTTCGCGATGGATGCGGACACCGCCGATGCGCTCGATCGACGGATCGCCGCCTTCATCGAAGGTCCGGCGACGCGCCGCGCCGAGGCGCGGCGCAGCGGGGCGCCGGCATGACCGCGCCGCTCGCCGGGCTGCGCCTGCTCGACTTCTCACGCTTTCTGCCCGGCGCCTATCCCGGCTGGATCGCCGGCGACATGGGCGCCGACGTGATCCGCGTCGAGAACCCACGCGAGCTCGCCAAACATGCGCGGATGTTCGGCCACGACGACGAACCCGAGGCGGCACGGCTACGCCGCGCCCGCCCGTCCTATTGGCGCAACCGGCGCTCGATCGTGATCGATCCCGGCCATCCCGCCGCGCAGCCGGTGCTGCACGCGCTCGTCGCCCGTGCCGATATCCTGGTCGAGGATTACCGGCCCGGCGTGATGGCGGCGATGGGGCTCGGCTATGACACGCTCGCGGCGATCAACCCGCGGCTGATCTACTGCTCGGTGTCCTTCGCCGGACAGACCGGTCCGCTGCACGGCCGCGCCGGACACGATCCTGCCGCGCTCGCGCTTGCCGGGGCGCTGTCCCGCCTCAACGGCACCGCGACGCCGACCCTGCCCGGCGTGCAGGTCGCCGACGTGCTCGCCGGATCGCATGCGACGATCGCGATGCTCGTCGCGCTGCAGCAGCGCGCGCAGACCGGCACGGGCACGCAAGTCGATATCGCGATGACCGATGCGGCGATGCCGCTGATCGCGGTCGCGCTCGGCCGCGCCGCACCCGATACCCTCCCCGCCGTCGACGGCCGCTGGCATCCCAAGGGCGGCGTCTGGCGCTGCGCCGACGACCTGTGGCTGTGCACCACCGACATGGAGCCGCGCTACTGGCAGCGTTTCTGCGACGCTGTCGGCCGCCCCGACTATGCCGCGCGGCAGTTCGACGGCGACGCGCATCCGGGGATGCACGACGACCTCGCCGCGCTGTTCCGCACCCGCCCGCGCGACGCCTGGCTCGACCTGCTCGCCGCCGCGGACACGCAGGCGATGCCGCTGCTCACCCCCGCCGAGGCGTTGCGCCACCCGCATGCGGCGGCGCGCGGCATGCACGTCACGCTGCCGGTCGGTGACGGAGCGGTCGAGCAGATCGGCACGCCGTTCCACATCGCCGGCATCGACGCGCCGGTGCATCGCCCCGCCGGCCTGCCCGGTGCGGAGCAGACCGACATCCTCGCCGAACTCGGCCTCGACGCCGCGGCGCAACGGGCGCTCGCCGACGCCGGCGTCTTCACCGGCGACAGGAGCATGCCATGATCGACGCCCTCGACGGCCTGCGCGTCGTCGATCTCAGCCACGCGATCGCCGGGCCGACCTGCACCAACATGCTGGTCGAACTGGGCGCGGACGTCGTCAAGGTCGAGCCGCCCGTGACCGGCGACGGCTTACGCCACTATACCGAACATGGCGGCGAGCCGATGGTGAGCATCCCGTTCGCGGCGATGAACGCGGGCAAGCGCTCGCTCGCGCTCGACCTCAAGACCGCGGCGGGCCGTGAGGTGCTGTGGCGGCTGATCGAGCGCGCCGACGTCCTCGTCGAGAATTTCCGCCCCGGCGTGCTCGACCGGCTCGGCTTCGGCTTCGACGCGCTGCACGCCCGCTGCCCGCGGCTGCTGCTCGTCTCGATCACCGGCTTCGGCCAGACCGGGCCGCTCGCCAATCGCGGCGCCTATGACCATATCGCACAGGCGATGTCGGGGATCGCACTGCTCAACGCCGATGCCAAGGGTCCCAAGAAGATCGGCCTGCCGATCGTCGACGGCTTCACCGGCTATCTCGCCACGATCGGCTTGCTCGCAGCGCTGCGACGGCGCGACCGCACCGGCATCGGCGAGCATGTCGACGTGGCGATGCTCGACGCGGCGCTGAAGCTGGTCAACACCAGCGTCTCGGTCCATTCCTATACCAGGCGGACGCCGGGTGGCACCGGCAACCGCGGCTTCCGCCTCGTCGCCACCGCCGATTTCTACCCGACAGCGGAAGGGTGGATCGCGCTCGGCGCCAACAACCAGCAGCAGGTCGAGACGCTGTTCGCGGTGCTCGGTTATCCGGACATGGCAACCGATCCGCGCTTTGCGACGCATGACGCGCGTGTCGCGCATTATGACGCGCTGCGCGACTGGCTGACCGCTACGCTCGCCGGCTGGCGGGCGGAGGCGCTGGAGGCGCGGCTCGCCGCAGCACGCGTGCCGGTGGCGATGCTGCGCGAGGTCGGCGAGATCGCGCAGCATCCGCATCTTGCCGAGCGCGGCACGTTGCATCCGGTGGTGCTGCCCGGCTGGGACCGGCCGCTGGCAGTGGTCGGCGCCGGTTTCGCCACGGCGGATCACCCGCCGGCGACCGTGCCGGTGCTCGGCAGCCACAGCGACGCGGTGCTCGGCGAAATCGGCCTCGACGCCGCACAGATCAGCGAGTTGCGCCGCGACGGGGTGGTGGCATGAGCCGCTTCGACCTGATGATGCTCGGCGACATCATCCTCGACGTGCCCGACCCCGATCACTGGATCGGCGGCGTCGCCGCGGTGACGCGCGCGGCCGATCTCGCCATCGGCCATCTCGAGGTGCCGCACACCCATCGCGGCGAGGAGCTGTCCGGCGACGTTCCCGCGCCGGGAGCGGACCCGGCGCACCTCGCCGCGATCGCGCGGGCGAACGTGCGGCTGCTGTCAATGGCGGGCAACCATATCGCCGATTGCGGTGCGGTCGGCATCGCCGATACCGTCGCCGAGCTCGACCGGCTCGGTATCGCCCATGCCGGCGCGGACCGCGATCGCGCGACCGCCGAGGCCCCGGCGATCGTCGTCCGCGACGGCCGCCGGATCGCCTTGCTCAGCTACAATTGCGTCGGTCCGGAGATCGCCTGGGCGGACGAGGACCGCGCCGGATGCGCCTATGTCCGCGTCGCCGCGGCGGACGGCGGCCCGGCGCGTCCGCAGGCCGAGCTGACCGATGCCGATCCCGCCTCGGTTGCACGGATGCAGGCGGCGATCGCCGCGGTTCGTCGCGACGCCGACATCGTGATCGTCGCGCTGCACAAGGGCATCACCCACCGCCCCGCCGCGCTCGCCCCCTACGAACGCCCGCTCGCCCGCGCCGCGATCGATGCGGGCGCGGATGCGGTCGTCGGCCATCACGCGCATATCGCCCGCGGCATCGAGTTCCACCGCGGCCGGCCGATCTTCCACGGCCTCGGCAACGGCGTGGTCGTCACGCATGCGCTCAGCCCGGCGCAGGATCATCCCGCGCGCGCCGCATGGGCGGAGCGGCGCAAGCGGATGTTCGGCTTCGAGCCCGACCCCGCCTATCCGCTCGCGCCCTTCCATCCCGAAGCGGTCAACGGCCTGATCGCGCGGCTGCGGATAGGCGATGACGGCCGGATCGAGGCCGGCTTCCGCCCGATGTGGAGCGCCCCGCCCGGCCGCCCGGAGCCGGCAACCGGGCAGCGGGCGGAGGCCGTCGCCCGCTATATCGACGCGATCGGCGTCGCCGCCGGCCTCCCCCCGCTGATTTATACGTGGGCGGGCGACTGGGTAGTGCTGAGCGAGGGCGGCAGCGGCTGAGCCTCCCCCTGCTGCGCGCGGATCAGCCGCGCCAGCATCTGGCGCGAGCGCACGCCGCCGGCATCGATCGAGAAGCCGCGCAGCTTCATCCCCGGATTGCGCTCGATCGAGCGCTGCTGCGCCTCAAGCACCTCGACGTCCTCGGCGAACACCCGGCCCTGCTGCGCCTTGAACCGTTCGGTAAAGCCCTGATCGCGGATGTCGAAATTGCGCGCCATGCCCCAGAAATAATGGGTGGTCGTCTCGCTCTCCGGGGTCAGCGCATCGATCACCATGCCGCGCACGCCCTGATCGTGATCCGCGATCGTCGCCCCCGCCCCGACCGGCGCGACGCCGACATCGATCAGGATCGACGAGGGCGCGATGAAGCGGCAGATCTGCCAGCGATCGACCGGCCCGTCCTGCTTCAACGCATCGCGCCAGAAGGGCGGCGCATGGACCCGGGGCATCCAGCGGGTGACGAACACCTCCTCGCCGCGCACCTCGGTCTCGATCGCCGCCTCCATCAGCTCGGGCTGACCGATCGATCCCTGATGCGTGTAGGTTTCGTGCGTCAGGTCCATCAGATTGTCGATCACCAGCCGGTAATCGCAGGCGATCGGATAATAGCCGCCGTCGAACGTCCAGTCGGGGTGCGAGCAGGGCCAGAAATCGGGCACGAGGGATTCGTCGGCGCGCGCCGGGTCGCCGATCCACACCCAAATGAGGCGATGCCGCTCGACCACCGGATAGCGGCGCACGCACAGCGCCTGATTGGGCCGTTCGCTCTTGATCGGCATCTCAAGCACTGCGCCGTCGGGATCGAACAGCATGCCGTGATAGCGGCAGCGGAGATTGTCGCCTTCTTTGAGACCCATCGACAGCGGCAGCATGCGGTGCGGGCAGGCATCGTGCAGCGCGGCGATCGACCGGTCGAACTTGCGGTACATCACCACCGGCTCACCACAGATCGTCCGGGCCATCGGCTGACGGTCGACCTCATGGTCCCAGGCGGCGACATACCAGCGGTCTTGCAGAAACATCACGCTCTCCATTGTGCGCTTCTCTGGCGGAAGCACGACGATGGTCTGCCGACATAGTTGCGATGTCAACTATTCTGATCGAGTCGATCGACGTTGGCGTATAATTTGCCGAGCAAGGCGATCAGCTGGTCGCGTTCCGCCCCGTCGAGCCCGGCGAGCAGCGCGCGTTCGCGGTCGAGCGCAATGCGGATGATGGCATCGTGCATCGCCTCCCCCGCCGGGGTGAGCGACAGCGCGCGACTGCGCGCGTCGGCGCGGTCGGGTACGGCCCGGACGAGGCCGAGCGCCTGCAGCCGCCCGGTCGCCCGACTGGCGGCCGCCTTGTCGATACCGCTCGCCTCGCAGATCGCGCCGGCGCTGGCGGTGCCGCGCACCTTGAGGTTGGCGAGCAGCCGCCATTCGTTCACGCCGACGCCGAACTTCGCCAGGTAGATACGTGAGGCACCGCGCGACAGCTTGTTGCCGATCGACGACAGGAAGAAGGGGACGTAGCGGTCGAGATCGAGCTGGGGCATCGTACCGGCATGCCGGCTCGGCCCCGCGCCGACAAGCGCCCTACGCGACCGCGCGCCGGCGCAGCGCCAGCAAGGCGAGCGCGGCGATCGCCGATCCCCCCGCCATACATTCGGCGACCAGCGCGAGATTGCCGCCGGCGGCGAACAGCAGCCCGGCGACGATCGGGCCGAGCGCCGCACCGGCGCGCCCGACACCGATGACGAAGCCGGTGCCGCTGCCGCGCGCCGCGACCGGAAAGGAGTCCGCGACCAGCGCATAGAGGCCGACCACCGCGGCGTTGGTGAATATGCCGACCAGGGCGGCCGCCTGCTTGAGCGTATCGAGATCACCCGCCGCGCGGCCGAAGACGACGACGCTCGCCACCGCGCCGACCAGCGCCGCCAGCACCAGCGGCCGCACCGGCCAGCGCTTCGACAGCAGGCCGAGCAGCACCGCGCCGCTCAGCCCGCCGACGTTCGCCCAGACCAGCACGCCGCCCGCCACCGCCGCCGGATGCCCGAGATCGACGACGATCTTGGGGATCCACTTGAGCGTGAAGTAGAAGGTCATGATGTGCGCGAGATAGGCGAGCGTCAGCAGCAAAGTGGTGGCGGCCAGGCCGGGCGCGAACAGCATACGCCAGCCGCTGCGCGCCGTCTCACCCGTCATCACGGGCAGCGCGGCCAGCGGCGGAGCGCCGCGTCGGGCAAGCAAGACGTTGACCCGCGCTAGCGCCTCACGCGGTTGCCGCTCGATCAGATAGCCGATCGTCTCGGGCAGCAGCCACCACGCCAGCGGCAGGAAGGCGGCGCTGACGATCGCGCCGAACACGAAGACATCGCGCCAGCCGCCGCCCGCCAGCAGCGCCGAGACGATCGTTCCGCCGACGATCGCCCCGAGTGGATAGCCCGCCGCCATGATCGTCACCGCGAGCGAACGGCTGCGCGCATTGGCCTGTTCGGCAACCATCGCATTGGTGGTGGCGAGCATGCCGCCGATGCCGAGGCCGGTGACGAGTCGGACCAGCGACAGCGCGACGATCCCGCCGGCGAGCGGCGCCAGCGCCATCCCCGCCGCCATGATCGCAAGACAGGCGAGGATCACCGGCCGCCGGCCGATCCGGTCGGCGACCCGGCCGAGCAGCACCGATCCCGCCGCCATGCCGAACAGCTCCATCGACAACACGACGCCGAGCGCGGCGCGGTCGACCCGCCATTCGGCGGCGATGCCGGGCGCGGCGAAGCTGATCGCCAGCACGTCGAACCCGTCGAGTGCGTTGAGCAGCACGCACAGCGCGATCGCGACGAGCTGTCGCCAGTGCATCGCTCCGGTCTCGATCGTATGGCGGGGATCGATCCCGCTGCCCGTCGCCGTCGCCGTCACCCGTCTACCCCCTGTCAGCTGGACTCCACCCCGATCAACGCGTCGAGCGCCACCAGACTGGTGCTGGCGCCGATCGGGTGGAGGATCACCGGATTGAGATCGACCTCGCGGATGCGCGGATTGGCGACCATCACGTCGGCGAGGCGCAGTACCAGATCGGCCAGCGCCGCGACGTCGAGCGCGGGCGCGCCGCGCCAGCCGTCGAGCAACGCCGCGGCCTGCAATTGGCACAATCCGGCGACGACCTGGGCGTGGCTCATCGTCGGCGCGAACAGTTGCACATCCTTGAGCACCTCCGCCTGCACCCCGCCGAAGCCGGCGAGGATGACGGGACCCCAGTCGGCATCGTTGCGCGCTCCGACGATCATCTCCGTGCCGCGCGCGCCCATCGCCTCGACAAGGATGCCGTCGAGCGCGACGCCGGGCAGGTAGCGTCCGACATCGGCGACCATCCGGTCCCAGCCGGCGGCGACCGCCGCGCTGTCGGCGAGGTTGAGGATGACGCCGCCGGCATCGCTCTTGTGGCTCAGCGCCGCCGATTGCGCCTTGAGCACCACCGGATAGCCGAGCGCCTCCGCCGCCGCGCAGGCGGCGTCGCGGCTCGTCGCGAGGCGCGAGGGCGGAAAGGGGAAGCCGCAGGGGGCGAGCAGCGCCTTGGCGGCATGTTCGGGGACGACGACGCCCGCCCCGGGCAGCGCGAGCGCAACCGCCGCCGCCGGCACGCGCGCCGTCGGAGCGGAGGCATCGACCAGCCGGGCGATCGCCCGCAACGCGCGCTCGCTCGACGGGAAGCACGGCACGCCGCGCGCCCGCAGCGCGGTGATGGCATCCTCTCCGATCGGGGCGCCCTCGTCGAGCCCGGCATAGATCACCGGCTTGTCGGCGCCGTCGCCGAGCGCGGCGAGGATCGGCGGCAGCTTGATCGCCATCGTCACCGGATCGGTCTGGATCAGCCCGATCAGGATCGTGCCGACGCGATCGTCGGCGAACAGCGCGGCGAGCGTGCGGGTATAGAGATCGGGATCGACCAGCCCCTGTGCGGTCAGGTCGAGCGGATTGCTCACCCCGACGAATTCGGGCAGCGCCGCGCGCAACGCCGGCGCCGTGTCGTCGCCGAGCGCGGCGAGCGGCAGGTCGAGCGCTTCGGCGAGGTCGAGCATCAGCGCCTTGAACGCGCCCGATTCGCCCAGCACCGCGGTGCCGCCCGTCGGCAGCCGCGGGCAGCGCAGCGCGATTTCGGCGACGTCGCTCAGTTCCTCCAGCGTCTCGGCGAGAACGACGCCCGCCTGGCGGACGAGCAGCCGCATCACTGCGTGGTCGCCCGCCATCGCACCGGTGTGCGTGGCCGCGCTCTCACGCGCGGCGCTCGACGTGCCGGGGTGGAGCAGCACGATCGTCTTGCCCGCCGCCTGCGCGGCACGCGCCGCGGCAAGAAAGCGTTGCGGCTGGCGGAATTGTTCGACGATCATCGCGATCACGCGCGTGCCGGGCTCGCCGACCAGATAATCGACATAATCCTCGACGCCGCTCGCCGCCTCGTTGCCCGTGGACACCGAGAAGGTCAGGCCGAGCCCGCGGGCGGCGAAGACGGTGCCGAGCACCGCCGCCATCGCGCCCGATTGCGAGACGATGCCGATCCCCACTCGCCCCGGCGCGGGCGGCGTCGCCACCGTTTCGACGAAGGTCAGCGGCACGCCGTCGAGATGGTTGACCATGCCGAGGCAATTCGGCCCCTCGACCACCATCCCGGCGGCGCGGGCGATGCGGCCGATCTCCGCCTGTTCGGCGAGCCCCGCCGCGCCGCCCTCGGCAAAGCCGGCGGAGAAGATCACCGCCGCGCCGACACCGCGCGCCGCCAGCTCGCGCACCGCGTCGAGCACGCCGGCCCGCGGGATCGCCAGCACCGCAACGTCGACGCCGTCCGGCAACGCCGCGATCGACGGCAGGCAGCGCCGCCCGCCGATCTCCTCCCGCCGCGGGTTGATGAGATGGACCGCCCCGTCGAAGCGATGACGATCGAGGTTGGCGAGCACCGCCGCGCCGAGTGCGCCCGGCTTGTCCGAAGCGCCGACGATCGCCACCGATCGCGGGCGCAACAGCCGGGCGATCGACGGCGACGGAGTGGTGGACGGTGCCGGGGCATCGATCGACATCGTCTCGCTCCTCAGCCGCGCGTCTTGGACTTATCATAGGCGCCCAGGCCGGGTTTGTAGCTCTTGTCGTCGATAAATTGCCGGATGCCCTCCTTTCGCCCTTCGTTGTCGTAGCTGTTCGCCGCCTCCTGTGCGCGGATCAGATAATCCTCCGCCTCGTCATAGGTCATCACGCCAACGCGGCGCACCGCGTCTTTGGTCGCCTTGAGCGCGACCGGGTTCTTCTGCCTGAGCACCTGCGCCACCTCGGTGACGCGCGCCTTGAGATCAGCAAGCGGCAGCGACTCGTTGACCAGGCCCCATTCCGCCGCGGTGCGCCCGTCGACATTCTCGCCCATCATCGCGTGATACATGGCGCGGCGGAACGACAGCAGCTCGACCGCGACCTTGGTGGCGCCGCCGCCGGGCAGGATGCCCCAGTTGATCTCGCTGAGCCCGAACTGCGCCTCGTCGGCGGCAAAGGCGAGGTCGCAGGCGAATAGCGGGCCGTAGCCGCCGCCGAAACACCAGCCGTTGACCATCGCGATCGTCGGCTTCTGATACCAGCGCAGCCGGCGCCACCAGCCGTAGCTCTCGCGCTGCGCCGCGCGCGTCCCGGCAAGGCCCAGCGCCTCGGTGTCGCGGAAATATTCCTTGAGGTCCATGCCAGCCGACCAGGCGGTGCCCTCGCCGGTCAGCACCAGCACGGCGACGTCGTCGCGGAACTCCAGATCGTCGAGCACCCGCATCATCTGCCGGTTGAGCTTGGGGCTCATGCAGTTGCGCTTCTCGGGTCGGTTGAAGCTGACCCAGGCGACGCCGTCCTCGACGGTGACGGCGACGGTTTCCTCTTCGGTACGTTCGATGCTCATGACACAGGTCTCCAAGCGCCGCGGATCGCGTCGCGGGGTTTTCGGGAACAGGGTATTGTAGGATCAGATCGGGAAGTGGCCGGGCTGCGTCTCGATCGTAACCCAGCGCAATTCGGTGAAGGAGTCGATGCCGGCGCGGCCGCCGAAGCGACCGTAGCCCGAACCCTTGGTACCGCCGAACGGCATCTGCGCCTCGTCGTGTACGGTCGGGCCGTTGACGTGGCAGATACCGGACTTGATCGCCCGCGCGACCCGCAGGCCGCGCGCGGTGTCGCGGGTGAAAACCGCCGCCGACAAACCGTATTCGCTGTCGTTGGCGAGGCGGATCGCCTCCGCCTCGTCGGCGGCGCGGATGATGCCGACGACCGGGCCGAAGCTCTCGTCACGGAACAGGCGCATCGCCGGCGTGACGTGATCGATGACATGCGCCGGCATCAGCACGCCGTCCGCGTCGCCGCCGACCAGCTGCCGCGCACCGCCCGCCAGCGCGTCGTCGATCAGCGCGCGCACGCCGTCGACCGTCTTGCGATCGACCACCGCGCCCAGCGGCGCCTGCCCGGCGCGCGGATCGCCGACCGGCATCGTCTTGACCTTGGCGGCAAACTTCTCGGCGAACGCATCGGCGACGGCATCGACGACGATGATCCGCTCGGTCGACATGCAGATCTGGCCCTGGTTCATGAACGCGCCGAACGCCGCCGCCTTGACCGCCTCGTCGAGGTCGGCGTCCTCAAGCACCAGCAGCGGCGCCTTGCCGCCGAGTTCGAGCAGCACCGGCTTGAGCTGTTCGGCACAGCGTTTGGCGATGATCCGGCCGACATGCGTCGATCCGGTGAAATTGATCCGCCGCACTGCGGGATGGTCGATCATCGCACCGACCACCTCGCCCGCATCCGCCGGCGCGTTGCTGACGATCTGGACGACGCCGTCAGGCAGCGCCTCGGCAAGCGCCTCGACGATCAGTTGATGCGTGCGCGGGCATTGCTCCGACGCCTTGAGCACCACCGTATTGCCGCAGGCGAGCGGCACCGCCAGCGCACGCACGCCGAGGATGATTGGCGCGTTCCACGGCGCGATGCCGAGCACCACGCCGGCGGGCTCGCGCAGCGCCATCGCAATGCAGCCGGGCTTGTCGGAGGGGATGACCTCGCCGCCGATCTGCGTGGTCAGCGCCGCCGCCTCGCGGATCATGCCGGCGGCGAGCATCAGGTTGAACCGCGCCCAGCCCTCGGTCGCGCCGATCTCGCCCATCATCGCCGCGACGAAGGCATCGGCGCGCGCCTCGAGCGCCGCCGCGGCGCGGTTTAGCGCGGCGCGACGCGCGGTCGGGCCGGTCTGGCTCCAGCTTTCGAAGGCCGCGGCGGCGGCGGCGCAGGCGGCGACGGCATCGGCGGGGGATTGCGCGGGCGCGCTGGTCGCGACCTCGCCGGTCACCGGATTGTGGCGCGTGAAAGTGGGCCGTTCCAAGGTCGCTGCCGTCGACATGTCCGCTCCTGCATCTTATTTGTTATGGAGCATACCTAAACCGGCGACCGGGGCAAGCGGCATTTTACACGATCAGTCGCGCGTCCGCTCGATCCGCGTCAGCAGCGCGATCAGCATCTGCCGTTCGTCTGCGGTAAGGTCGCGCAGCAGCAGGTCCTCATGCTCACGGATCCGCTCCAGCGCGGTCTCGATCTGCACCGCGCCCGCCGGCGTCAGCTGCAGTTCGAAGGCGCGGCGGTCGTCGCGCGCGACCCGCCGCTCGATCAGCCCGCGGTCGACCAGATCGTTGACCAGGCTGACCATATTGGGACGCTGGATGCCGAGCACCTTGCCCGCCGCACCCTGGTTGATGCCGGGATTGTCGCGGATCGTCGATAGGATGCCGAACAGCACCTGCCGGATGCCGAGATCGCCGAGCGCCTCGGCGAAATCGGCGGCGAACAGCGACGAGGTGCGGCGGAGGTGATAGCCGACCAGCGTATCGAGAACGTTCAGCCTGACTTCGTCCGCCTCGGTCGCATGATCCGTTGTGCCTGTTTCCATTGGCGAAGCTGATAGGATCATGGCCGCCGCCTGACAACGTCGCCGCGGGGGCGCCGAAGGGTGCGGATGCACCGGTGCACGGTTCCGGCTTGTCTCGAAGGGATCAGCGCTTACAGCCGGGGGCTATGCCCGTTCCTGCGCTTGAAGAGCCGCTGTCGCTCGGCCGCCTCGGCAATTTCATCGGCTTCCGGCTTCGCCGCATCCAAAATTACCTCTCCGGCGCATTCACGGCGGAGAGCGTCGCGCTCGGATTGCGGCCCGGCGAATTCTCGGCGCTGGCGGTGATCGCCGCCAATCCCGGCCTGTCGCAGGGCACGCTGGCGCGCGAGGTCGGGCTCGACAAATCGGCCGCGGTGGCAGTGATCGACGATCTCGAACGCCTCCACCTCGCCGAGCGCCGCCGGCTGACCGCCGACCGCCGGCGCCACGCGCTCTACGTCACCGCCGAGGGCGAGGCGGCGCTCGACCGGCTGTTCGCGCGGCTCGAAACCGTCGAGCGCGACGTGCTCAACGCGCTCGGCCCCGACGACCTTCAGGTGCTCAGCGGCCTGCTCGATCGCATCTATCACTCCTGCTTCCGGCAGGGGAATTAGACGGCACGGACGAAGACGGCGGACCGCCCGTCGCGGCGTCAGACCCGCTCGAAGAGCAGCGCGATGCCCTGGCCGACGCCGACGCACATGCAGGCGAGGCCGTAGCGGCCGCCATCACGCTGCAATTGCTCGACCGCGGTCATCGTGATCCGCGCGCCCGACATGCCAAGGGGATGGCCAAGCGCGATCGCGCCGCCGTTCGGGTTGACGCGCGGATCGGCAGGATCGACGCCAAGATCGCGCAGCACCGCGATCGCCTGCGCCGCGAACGCCTCATTGAGCTCGATCACGTCGATCTGATCGAGCGTCACGCCGCCCCGGCGCAGCACCTTGCGCACCGACTCGACCGGCCCGATCCCCATCACCCGCGGCGCCACGCCCGACGCGGCCATTGCGATCACCCGCGCGCGCGGCACGAGGCCGTGCGCCTGCGCCGCCGCCGCCGAGGCGACTAGCAGCGCCGCCGCACCGTCATTGAGGCCGGAGGCGTTACCCGCGGTGACGGTGCCGTCGGCATGGACGACCGGCTTGAGCTTCGCCAGCGCCTCGGCGCTGGTTGCGCGCGGATGCTCGTCGACCGCGAAGGCGACCGGATCGCCCTTGCGCTGCGCCACCATCACCGGGACGATCTCCGCGGCGAAGCGGCCGTTCGCCTGCGCCGCCGCAGCCTTGGTCTGGCTGGCGAGCGCAAAGGCATCCTGATCCTCGCGGCTCACCTGCCAGTCGGTGGCGACGTTCTCGGCGGTCTCCGGCATCGAATCGACGCCATAGGCGTGGCGCATCGCGGGGTTGACGAAGCGCCAGCCGAGCGTCGTGTCCTCGATCTTCTGCGCACGATCGAACGGTGTCGCCGCCTTGCCGAGCACATAGGGCGCACGCGTCATCTGCTCGACGCCGCCGGCGACAATCAGCGCGGCATCGTCGCTGCGGATCGCCTGCGCAGCGATGCCGATCGCGTTGAGCCCCGATCCGCACAGGCGGTTGACGGTGGCGCCGGGCACCTCCGGCGGCAGCCCGGCGAGCAGCGCCGCCATCCGCGCAACGTTGCGATTGTCCTCGCCCGCCTGATTGGCGCAGCCGAGGATACAATCGTCCACCGCCGCCCAGTCGACCCCGGCGTTGCGTTTGATCAGCGCCTTGATCGGCAGCGCGGCGAGATCGTCGGCGCGGATGGTCGAAAGCCCGCCGTTGAGGCGCCCGACCGGCGTGCGGATGGCGTCGCAAATAAAGGCGTCAGTCACGAATGGGCCCCTTCCAGTTCGGCGATGATGCGGCCCGCTTCGGCGAAGGCGGTGTTGGCGGCGGGTACGCCGGCGTAGATGGCGGTCTGCATCAGCACCTCCTTCAGCGCATCGCGGGTGAAGCCGCCGCCTGACAGGCCGGCGCGGACGTGCAGACCGAATTCCTCCCAGCGGCCGAGGCTCGCGGTGATCGCCACCACCAGCAGCCGGCGCGTCGCCTCGTCGAGACCGGGGCGTCCCCAGATTTCGCCCCAGGCGATTCGCGTGATCATCGCCTGGAAATCGGCGGTGAAGTCGGTGCGCTTGGCAAGCGAGGCATCGACCCAGGCGTCGCCGAGCACGCGGCGGCGATTGATCAGCCCGGCCTCGAACAGCGTCGCCGCCGCCGCATCCTTGGCCGCGTCGCGGGTCAGGAAGGCGATCAGAGCGCCCGCCAGCGCCTGCGGCGCCTCGACCGGTGCGAGGTGGCCGACGGCGAGGTTCACTGTTTCGCTGTGCGGGATCGCTGCGGCAATGCGCTCCCCATGGCCGGCGAAGGGCGTCGAGCGGTCGCTGTCGCCCGCCACCACCAGTACCGGCAGCGTCAGGCCGGGCAGCCGGTCGATCACCGCCATGTCGCGGATCGCCGCGCCCGCGCCGGCATAGCCCGCGTCCGCCATCGCGAGCAGCCCGCGGCGCAGCGACGCCGCCTCCACCGGATGCGTCGCGACAAAGTCGGTCGATAGAAAGCGATCCATCGCCAGGTCGGCGATCGCCGCGGTGCCGTCGCGTCGCACAATGGCGATGCGATCGTCCCAAGCCGCCGCGTCCATTGTCGCCGAGGTGCAGATCAGCGCCAGCTCCGTGACCCGCTCGGCATGGTCGAGCGCGAGCTGCATTGCGATCATCCCGCCGAGCGAAACGCCGGCGACCACGGCGTGATCGATCCCGGCGTCCTCCATCACTGCAATCACATCCGCGGCGAGCATCGGCAGGTCATAGTCGCCGTCCGGCGCGTCGGAGGCGCCATGACCACGCGTATCGATCCGCAGCAAGCGAAACCGGGCGGCGAGCGCGGGGACGCAGCCGTCCCACAAGGTCATGTCGGTTCCGATCGAATTGAGCAGCACCAGCGGCGGCGCGGCATCGTCGCCGTCGAGCCGCCAGTAGAGCCGCACCCCGTCCCGCATCGCAAACGGCATATCAGTCCTTCCCCATGTCGAGCAGCGCCTCGACCAGCGTCACGCTGTCGCCGATGTCGCCCCCTTGCCCCGCCGCAGCAAGGTTGCGCGCGATCGCCTCACCGTCGATCTCCAGCCCCTCGGCGACGCCCGCCATCGCCTCCGCCGCACCGGAGGCGAGCAGGAACAGGTCGACCAGCATGGGCCCTTCCGCCTGCCAGCCGCCGAGGCCGCGCTCCTCCTCCGCCGGCAGCGCGGCGAGGATGCCCGCGACCAGCCCGGGCGCTCGCGTCGTGGCGGACAGCGCGATCTGGCAGCCGGTCGGGTTGCGCTTGTGCGCCATCGCGGACGATCCGCCGCGCCCGGCGACCGCAGGTTCGCGCGCCTCACCGATGCCGTTCTGCGCGAGCAGTGCGACGTCGCGCGCCATCTTGCCCAGCGCACCGATCAGGATGCCGACCGCCGCGGCGATGCCCGCCAGCCCCTCGCGCCGCGCATGCCACGGCGGCGCCTCGGCCAGCCCGAGCGTCGCTGCAAGCCGGGCGGCGACCGCATCCGCCTGCCCCGCCTGATCGGGCCGGTTGCCCGCCGCGCCACCCCATTGCAATGCCGCCTTCGCCGCGACCTCGCGCGACACCCGCGCCGCCGCCGCGGCGATCCCGGCATGCCATTGCGCCAGCCGCAGCCCGAAGCCGATCGGCTGCGCGTCCTGCAGCAAGGTCCGCCCGATCGCCGGCGTCGTGGCATGAGCGCGGGCGAGCGGCGCCAGCGCCGTGGTGACGCGCGCAACATCGGCGAGCAGCAGCGTGCCGGCGCGGCGCACCTGCATCATCAGCGCACTGTCCGCGACGTCCTGGCTGGTCGCGCCGCGGTGGAGCGCCGCCGCCGCCTCGCCGTCGACCTGCGCCCGCAACGTCGCGACGAGCGGGATCGCCAGCGTTCCTGCCAGCGCCGCCCGTTGGGCGAGCGTCGCAGGGTCGATGTGCAGCGTCGACACCGCCGCCGCGATCTCGGCCGCAGCCTCCGCGGGGATCACCCCCGCCGCCGCCTGCGCCGCCGCCAATGCGCTCTCGAACGCCAGCGTCGCGGCGATCGTCGCGTCATCGTCAAACGTCGCGATCATCGCCGGCGTGGCAACCGGGCGGGTGCGGAGCAGGCTCACAGGTCGAAGAACACCGTCTCGTCGGCGCCGGCAAGACGCAGGTCGAGCCACCATTTGCCCTCGCCGGTCCGCTGCGCGATAAGCGTGCCACGCCGTTCGACGGGAACGCAGGCGAGCACCGGGTCCTCGTCATTGCCTGCCGCGCCCTCGAAATAGAGCCGCGTTGCCAGCCGCTTGATCAGCCCGCGCCCGAACACCGACACAGCGATATGCGGCGCCTGCAAGCTGTCGCCCGGCCCCGGCACCCGCCCCGGCAGGATGGTGCGGAACCGGTACCCCCCCTCGGCATCGACCGCGGCGCGGCCGAAGCCGATGAAATGCGGATCGATCGGCACGTCGCCACGATCGTCGTCCAGCGCATGGTAACGGCCGGCAGCATTGGCCTGCCAGATCTCGAGCATCGCATCGACCACCGGTGCGCCTTCGGCATCGAGCACGCGGCCGGCAATCTCGATCACTTCGCCTTGCGGCGTACCGGTCGGCGACGACAGGTTGAGAAGCCAATGCTCCTCGGCGAATAGGTCGGGCCGTGCGCCCATCTCGGACTGGCCGACGAGGTCGGCGCCGCCTTTCCACGGCAGACCGTAATGGAAGAATGGACCCACCGTCTGGCTCGGCGTCTGGCCGAACAGCGCCGGGTTGCGATTGTCCTGCCGCGGCGCGGGCTCGCGCGTTTCGAGGTCAGTCATGATGATCCTCCTCGAACGGCGTCTGCGCGCGCCCCTTCAGCACGATGTCGAACATATAGCCGAGCGCCCAATTGGGCACGGTCGTCGCGATATCGAAGCGGCTGACGAGCCGCTGGCGATAGGGCATCGGCACCGCGTTAGCGATCGGATCGATTTCGATCAAAGGATCGTCGGGGAAATAAAGCTGCGTCACCAGTCGCGTCGCGAACGCCGGGCCGAGCAGCGACAGATGGATGTGCGCCGGCCGCCACGCATTGGTGTGGTTGCCCCACGGATAGGCTCCCGGCCGCACCGTCACAAAGCGATAGCGACCCTCCGCATCGGTGACGACCCGGCCAGCGCCGGTGAAATGGGGATCGAGCGGCGCATCCCACTGATCGCGTGCATGAACGTAGCGACCGGCAGCATTGGCCTGCCAGATTTCTATCGCGGTGTCCGGCACCGGTCGCCCCTCTTCGTCGAGCACCCGGCCCGACACGACGATCCGCTGGCCGATCGGCGTACCGCGATGCTGCGTGGTCAGGTCGGCGAGCGCCGGTCCCATCAGCCGTTCCCAGCTGCCGCCCGGCCCAGTCGTTTCGGTCAGCGTCTGCGGCGCACGGACCGGCGGCAGCGCGGGCGCGCGCAGCACGGTGGAGCGATAGTCGGGGAACAGCAACGGCGGCGCGCCCGCATCGTCGCGCGCATAGGGGCGGACGTCGGTCATGCCGCCAATCCTTCCGCCACCACGACCGGCGCCGCCGTCCGCGCGAGCACCTCGTCCACCGTCACGCCGGGCGCAAGTTCGATCAGCCGCAGCCCCGGCTTGTCGCAGGCAATTACGCACAGATCGGTGATGATCAGGTCGACGCACGCCCGCCCGGTCAGCGGCAGCGTGCAGGCGGGCAGGATCTTCGCCTCGCCGGCCTTGTTGGCGTGATCCATCACCACGACGACGCGCTTAACCCCGGCAACTAGGTCCATCGCCCCGCCCATCCCCTTCACCATCTTGCCCGGAATCGTCCAATTGGCGATGTCGCCAGCTACGCTCACCTCCATCGCGCCGAGCACCGCCATGTCGATATGACCGCCGCGGATCATCGCGAAACTGTCGGCGGAGGAAAAGAAGCTCGACGTCGGCAGTGCGGTGATCGTCTGCTTGCCGGCGTTGATCAAATCGGGGTCGACGGCGTCGCGCATCGGGAACGGGCCGATGCCGAGCATGCCGTTCTCCGACTGCAACGTCACGTCGAGGCCGTCGGGCACATAATTCGCCACCAAGGTCGGGATGCCGATGCCGAGGTTGACGTAGAAGCCGTCCTCCAGCTCTTGCGCAGCGCGTGCCGCCATCTGTTCGCGGGTCCAACCCATCACATCGTCTCCGCTTCGCGCACGGTCAGCTTCTCGATCCGCTTCTCGTTGATCGTCGACCGGACGATGCGATCAACGAAGATGCCAGGCGTATGAATGCAGTCGGGATCCAAACTGCCGGCGGGTACAATCTCCTCGACCTCGACAACCGTCACCATGCCCGCGGTCGCCATGTTCGGGTTGAAGTTGCGCGCAGTCTTGCGGAACATCAGATTGCCCGCCGGATCGGCGCGCCACGCCTTGATGATCGACAGATCGGCGCGCAGCCACGTCTCGCGCACATAGTCCTCGCCCGCGAACGTTTCGACCGGCTTGCCCTCGGCGACGACGGTGCCGACGCCGGTCTTGGTGTAGAAGGCCGGGATGCCGGCGCCGCCGGCGCGGATCCGCTCGGCGAGCGTGCCCTGCGGGGTCAGCTCCAGCGCCAGCTCACCCGACAGATATTGCTGCTCGAACAGCTTGTTCTCGCCGACATAGCTGGAGATCATCTTGGCAATCTGCCGCGTCTCGAGCAACATCCACAAGCCAAAGCCGTCGGCGCCGGCATTGTTCGAGATGACGGTCAGGTTGCGCACTCTGCTCGCACGCACCTCCGGGATCAGGCTCTCGGGATTGCCCGACAGGCCGAAGCCGCCCGACATGATCGTCATCCCGTCGAACAGCAGCCCGTCGAGCGCCGCCGCCGGACTGTCGTAGATCTTGTTCTTCATACCGCCTCGCTGCTGATCCCGCCAGTGAGCGGCAGGCCGACGTAATTCTCGGCGAGCGTCCGCTGCGCAGCCTCCGAGCCACGAATATAGTCCAGCTCCGCCATCTGAATACGCCGGTCGAAGCCGTCCATTGTCGGAAACCGGTGGGTTACCGAGGTAAACCACCACGAGAAGCGTTCCGCCTTCCACACTCGCGCCAGCGCCCGAGCCGAATAGCCGTCGAGCCCTGCGGCCGAGCCCTGTTTGTAGTGGAGCGCGAACGCCTCGCCGAGCATCGTCACGTCCGACACCGCGAGGTTCATCCCCTTGGCACCGGTCGGCGGTACGATATGCGCGGCGTCACCAGCGAGGAACAGCCGCCCCCAGCGCATCGGCTCCGACACGAACGAGCGCAACGGCGCGATCGACTTCTCGAACGACCGCCCGCGCGTCACCTTGGCTGCCGTATCGGGGCCGAGCCGCAAGCAGAGTTCGTCCCAGAAACGGTCGTCCGGCCAGTCGGCGATATCCTCGTCGAGTCCACACTGAATGTAATAGCGGCTGCGCGTCGTCGATCGCATCGAGGCGAGCGCGAAGCCGCGTTCGTGATTGGCGTAGATCAATTCGTGATCCGCTGGCGGCACGTCGGCGAGGATGCCGAGCCAGCCGAACGGATAGACGCGCTCGAACGTCTTCAGCACCTCAGGCGGAATCGCCGCCCGGCTGATGCCGTGATAGCCGTCGCAGCCAACGATGTAATCGCACGTCACCTCGTGCTCGACGCCGTCCGTGCGCCACGACACCGTCGGCCGTTCGTCGTCGATCCCGGCGAGTGCGACATCCTCGGCGTTCCACACGATCGGCAGATCGTCGGCCTCGGCGGCATCGAACAGGTCGCGCATCACCTCCTGCTGGCCGTAGACGGTGACGGTCGATCCACCGGTCAACGCCGCCATGTCGATGCGGAACAGACGCCCGTCGAGCGACAAATTGGTGCCGCCATGCACCAGCCCCTCACGATGCAACCGCCCGGCGAGGCCGAGCCGATGCATCAGATCGACGGTGACCTGTTCGAGCACGCCGGCGCGCACCCGTCCTTCGACATAGGTGCGGTCGCGCCGTTCGAAGACCATCGCCTCGATGCCCTCGCGGCGCAGCAGATGCGCGAGGAACATCCCCGCCGGTCCTGCCCCGATGATCGCAACCTGTGTGCGCATCCGTCCATCCTCTCTGCGGCCCTTGCACGCCGTCGTGCCGCCAAGGTGTGCGGCCGTGGCGGTGCGGGCCATGTCGCCGCCAGCCGAAATCTTGGATTATCCAGCGCATGCGCTATGCTGCCGCCATGGCGATCAATCCGGTGCCTAGCTTCTATCTCTACGGCGAGCCCCATCGTGCGGTTGCGGATGGCTTTATCCATGTCGAACAGCTCGACGATCGCTCGCGGCCGAGCGAATGGACGATCCGTCCGCATGCTCATGCCGATCTCGTACAGATGTTCCTGATCGGATCGGGCGGCGGCGCGATGCAGGCGGAGGATGCGGCGATGCGCTTCGACGCGCCGGCGCTGCTGCTGATCCCCGCCGGCGTCGTCCATGGCTTCCATTGGACGAGCGAATCGGCGGGCTGGGTGCTGACGCTCGCGCGCACCTTTCTCAAGGATCTCGTCGCGCGTCATCCCGATATCGCGCCGGTGTTCGACCGGTCGCAGGCGCTGACCCCCGACGCCACCGTCGCGGCGCAGCTGACGCAGGCGATGGCGACGCTGCGCCAGGAGCTCGCCTGGTCCGCCGCCGGCCATCATGTCGCGGTCGAGGCGGCGCTGCTCGCTATGCTCGTCGCCGCGCTGCGCCTGCTGCCGGGCGACGATGCCGCCGCCGCGCCTGCGCCGGGCCAGCATGCCGGCCTCGTCGCCCGCTTCCGCGCCCGGATCGAGGATCGCTTCCGACGGCGCGAGAGCATCGCCGCGCATGTCGCCGCGCTCGGCACGAGCGAGACGAGCCTACGCGTCGCCTGCGCGCGGATCGCCGGCCGCTCGCCCGCGGCGATGCTCGACCAGCGCGCGATGCTGGAGGCGCGCCGCGCCCTGCTCTATTCCAACCTCTCGGTGGCGGAGATCGGCTATGCGCTGGGTTTCGCCGACCCGGCCTATTTTACTCGCTTCTTTACCCGCCACGCCGGCCGCTCACCGCTTCGCTACCGCCGTGCGAATGCATTGAATTTGCCGGAGACCTGATCGTAGCCGTTAACTGGCGGTGTGCCGGATATCTTCCTGAACTCAAGCCTCTACCCTCGCCCAACGGGCCAGGACGAAGGTGCTATCGGCAATCAGGCGAGGCCCGGTTGTGGACGTTAGCGTGTACCCAGGCGAACTTGTGGAGACGGCAACAGGGGAACGCCGCAATTTTTCGTTTGGGATACGCGACATTCCCCGTGGGCAGCCGAGATTAGGCGTGCGCCGTCGCTCGATCAGCGGCTGCGGAGACCCAAAAGCCGACATTCGAGGCTGCCTCCCCGCTCGCCGCTTTCTGCCGTTCGTTAACCTCGACCGCGGTGGATCAACCGTCCCCCAGCTCGCGAGCTCATAGATGGGATAAGATTTTAGTTGGCTTGCACTAACACCTGAAGATGTTGACAGAGGCCGCGCGCGCTGTGCGGGAGCAGACGGCAAGCGTGCGCGTTCTGGTATCGTAACGACAGGGGGCACGCGTGCACGCACAGTGGGGCAAATTATCGGCAGCCGCGTTGCTCCTAGCGGGATGCAGCGTCAATGTGGTGCCCGACAATCAATCAACAACTGCAAATACGAGCGAACCCGCCGTACCGGCGCAGTGGACCAAAGATACCCGCGCGCAGTTGCGCCAGGCAATCGATGCGCGGGCGGTGCACGGGCTCGATCAGATGTCATTCGCCAGTGACGCAAGTGACGAGGCAGGCATCACGAAGCAGGCGCTCGCCTACGCTTCAGCCCTAGCACACGGCGCGACCGACCCGACCAAATTGTACGACGAGTACACCGTACCGCGTCCTAACCCGGATCTGCGCGCGGGGCTTGCTACCGCTTTGGTCGCAAACAACGTGAAGGGCTGGCTTGCCGACCTCGCGCCTGCCGACCAGAACTACCAGCGTCTGTCCAAGGCCTATCTTGCACTACGTCAGCAACCCGGCTCGCCGACTCCGGCGATACCTGTCACCGGCGAGGCGATCAAGCCCGGTGCCACTGATCCGCGCATCGCGACGATTGCGCGTGAACTAGTGATCCTCGACTATTTGGATCAGGGAGCGGCACAGGGCGATCGCTACACGCCCGCTATGGTTAAGGCGGTGCAGGAGATGCAAGCCGACTACGGCATGAAGCCTGATGGCGTTATTGGCAGCGCGGCACTCGCGATCCTCAACATGTCTGATATCGATCGCGCGCGCGCGGTAGCGATAGCGATGGAGCGGCTACGCTGGCTTGAGCGTACGCCGCCCGCCACGCGCATCGACGTTAATCTCGCTGCGGCACGATTGACCTATTGGCGTGATGGCAAGATCGTCGACAGCCGCAAGGTCGTGGTAGGCGAACCCGACCGCGAGACGCCGCAACTTGGCTCGCCGATCTTCCGCCTGGTCGCCAACCCGACCTGGACGATCCCGCGCTCGATCGAGGGCGAAACGGCGGCGAAGGGCGCTGCCTATCTTAAGGCCAACAATATCGCGCGCAAGGATGGCTGGCTGGTACAGCAGCCGGGACCGAAGAACTCGCTCGGTCTTGTCAAGTTCGACATGCTTAACGATCAGGCAATCTACTTGCATGATACGCCTGCCAAACAGCTGTTTGGTATGGTCCAGCGGCAGCGTAGTCACGGTTGCGTCCGGGTCGACGACGCGCTCGGCTTCGCCGAAATACTGGCGCGCGACGAAGGCATGACCGATCAATGGCATCAAGCGCGCGGCACGGGCAAGGAGACGTTCGTCAAGCTGCCCAAGCAGATCCCGGTGAGGATGCTTTACCAGACGGTGTTGTTCGACGACGCGGGCGAGCCGATTGTGCGCAACGATCCCTATGGTTGGGACGACCGCGTTGGCGCCGCGCTGGGCTTCAAGGCTGGCAAGGCTTTGCGGGTTGAGACGCGTGCCAGCGACGAGGGACCGTGATCTAGCCATCCTTCAACGCTCGATTACCGGCCCAGTTTGTACACTCGGTGACCCTTGCGATGACTGAGCTCACGCAGCGATTTGTGCGGCCGATGCCGTTACGGCATTGAGCGCCTGATAACGAGCGAAAGCGGCTGGATTCACCTGGCGACAAGCGCGTTGAGATTGTCGGCACGGCAATCATTGTTGTGGGCGCATTCGGGACGCTCGCGGCCTTCCTGATCGGAATGGTCAAAGGCGCGACGAGCCGGGATTGCTGGTTGCCAACTTCCGCTCGGGTCTTGGCCGCTCGATCCTGCTCGGATTGGAGTTCTTGGTCGCGGCAGACATCATAAACACGGTGGCGGTTGAGCCGACGATCGAGAGCCTGCTCGTCTTAGCCAGCATCGTCCTGATCAGGACCTTTCTAAGCTTCTCGCTCAAAGTCGAGATAGACGGGCGCTGGCCGTGGCAGAAAGGACAATCAGCACCGGAAGCGCCATACGACAGCGATCAGAAAGATTGATCAGGCGCATATTATCGCCCGGATGACCCATAAGTGGACGTTAAGCCTACCCTTCCCACTTTCCAAATGCAGACGCTCGTTCGTCAACGAGAATGACTAGCTTGCAACTCCAGACATTCACTGACCAATGCCGCCGTTTCGTTCGATAGCGGCCGGCCGGCTTTTCAGACGCTGTACAACAAAGGCCACCGTCACGAGTGTCACGGTTGTGTTCTACTTAGTGACGTTCACCGTGATCGTATCCGATACTACTTGGGCATAACGGACTGGCTCGGACGGGAAATTGAATAGAAATATCCGGGCTCTCAGCTTGTATCGACCTGCTCTTGGGAAATTCGTTTTTGCGCTTTCGTGAGTGAGGACACGGTAAGGCGATGCGACTGATATCTTCGTCAGCTCCTTTGTCTCTAAAGGAGGCGGTGGCGGTGAGCCTGCCATCGGCTCGGCAGGCGCGACTGGTTGACCGTCTTCCGAAATGACCTCAAACGCGATGCCCCGCGTGGGTTGCAGAAACGGTGATACCGCAAAGGTGTCGTCTTTGGCGGTAAGATCGACCTCAATGGGCGCCTCCCCCCGCATGGACAAGGTAGGCGCATGCAAGCCGACTTCGATAGGAGGCTTTTCCCCTAACCATGCCGCCTGAGCGGGAGGACTCCAGGTTGCCGCAGCCTGAAGGCCTATGAGCCAGAGCAATGGCATACCAATATTCCTCCATCCATCAGCATCATCATGGCGCCTATGATCGAGTGACTGGCTTTGGGTATGCCGCACTACCCGTCAAGCGGCAACAATCGAGAATAGCCGACCTACTTCTTTGCTGATAAGACCCAGTTGCGGTCATTCCACGTCGCCGTCCCCGTTCATAACTTTCGCCATTCGTTCATCACGGAAACTGCAGGCGCGCGACGGCAGCTCTAGCTGAACGACGCGCGTGAAATGGGGATAGCTGACATGACTGCTTGAGCGTGCCAAAGCGATGGACAATTATTTTGCGCTAAGTTGAGCGCGGCACCAGCAGCAGTACAAGAGACTCTTGTCCTGTTGTATAGATGCGGTATCGGTGTATCACCAGCAAACCAAAGGAGCAAGAAGTTGTCTGATCAGGATCAAGTCGAGCTAGGTGTAAGTTCTGTAGAACTCGCAACGGAGTTGACCGTTGCATGGCTCAGCAATTCGAATAATCGAGTCAGTGCTGATGACGTTCCGGCTTTCTTGGCCAAGATGCATGAGACGGTGAACGCCTTAGCGGCGGGTGGCGCCGCAGGCGGTGAAGCCGAACAGGCGCAAGAATACACCCCAGCGACTACGGCTCGTAAGTCGCTCGCTTCGCGCGAACACATTATCTCTATGATCGACGGCAAGCCTTACAAGACCTTGCGGCGTCACCTCGCAACTAACGGCATGACCCCGGACGAATATCGGACTCGCTATAGCCTCAAGGCTGACTATCCGATGGTCGCTCCCGCATACTCCGAAAGTCGTAGTGCGATGGCCAAGACGATCGGTCTAGGCCGTAAGCCGGGGCAGACCAATTCGCCTAAGGGCGAAGCAAAGCCTAAGGGGTCGAAAGCCAGCAGCGCTAAGGCAGCGGCCAAGGCTCACCTCGGCGGCAAAGAGAAGTAACCTTCTCCATCAAACGTTGCAGCCTCGAAGCTGCTGCTACGCCGATGATACAGGGGATCGCCGAATGCGATCCCCTTATCGTTTTGCCAGCGGCACACCCCAAAGATGCATTTAGATGCCACCGTCTGGGACGGATTTCGCGGCGTTCGATCGTCGTGGCCTGCCTCGACTCACATCCCGACATTCCGGTCGTCCGCTTGGCATCCCGAAAGCGAACGCCCGTTCATTTGACGTCCCTACTAAGCGTAAGCAGGCCTTCCGGCCTTCAGATCGCATTCACCCATGGCAAACGGGAGAGCACTGAGCTTGCCTCCTTAACTCTACATATGTATGGTTTGTCCATGAGTCGCACCCGACGCCCATCTCCGCAGATGATCGCGCTGCTCGCCTCGCTGTTCGAGAAGGCGCCGGGCTGGATCCACGGATATGACCTGATGAAGGACACGGGTCTGAAGTCTGGTACGCTCTACCCGTTGCTGATGCGTATGACCGACCAGCGTCTGGTCGAGGCCGAATGGCGCAAACCAACCGGGCCAGGACGCCCGCCGCGTCATGCCTATCGATTGACCGCACAGGGCCTGGCGCTCGCGCGTGAAGCGAAGATGGCAGCCCTGCCCTCCGCTTTGGTGGGAGCGCCGGCATGAGCGCGTTGCTCGCCCGCATAGTGATGGCGATAGCGATGAGGAGCCTCGGTCCACATCGTCACAGCTGGAAGCTGGCGATGGAAGCTGAGTTCGACGCGGCAGTTGCGGGAGGCGACGGACTGCCCTTCGCCACCGGTTGCCTGACGACCGCGTGGCGCGAGCTGCCGGCTCACATCGAAGGGCGGCTGACTTTGACGAGCTACACTATAATCGTGGGACTTATCCTGCCCGCGGCGGCGCTGCTGCTAGTCGGCATTCTCGTCGGCTATCCTTTCATCCATCCACCTTACGCCGACTCGATTGGCTCCTTCGCAAGAGCCGAAGCGATCGTGCCCCGGTTAAACGCCGGCAACGCTGGTGCGATACCGTCGCTCGCCTTGATTCTTATGCTCCGCGTTGGGAGCGACGCCCTGGTTGCCTGGTTCGCGGCGGAGCGGGACTGGACGCGGGCGGCTGCCGCACAGCGCTTCGGTGCGGCGGCAACGGTCACGCTGGCTCTGTTCGCCGGCATGGTCGTGCAAGACGAGACCTGCCTCGTGCTGCCCGCCCTGACATTGGTGGTCGAGGCGGTCGCAGTCGCCTTGCTCCGCCAATTGTATGGCGAGACTGACCCACGCTCCGCGGTCCATCGGAGAGCATCATCCACCTGAACTTCACCTCAACAAGGAGAACCTCTCGTGGTCGTCATCCGCAAACAGCTTGCCTTTATGACGCTGCCGATGGCCGCGGTAGTCTTCCCGGCGCCCTTGCAGGCGCAGTCGGGGCAGATCGTCGAAGTGATCCAGTGGCAGCCTTACGGAGCGCCTGCGGCCTTCGAGCGCGTAGATGGCGTTCCCGGCGGCAACGCGGTTGCGGTCGAACCACGCACTACGGCCGGCGAACCATGGGCCAGCGCTGCGGGGATGGCCGTGCCCGTCACGCTACAAGCGGAAGAACGCATCACGGCGACGTTCTGGGCTCGCAGCGATCGCGCGGTCCGCGTACCCGCAGCCATTCAGGGTGGACCACCCGAGCATGCCGGCCTTGCCAGCACTACCATGGATGTCGGCCCGGCATGGCGACAGTTCACCATCACCGGCGTTGCGCCCGGTGCTTTGGCGGCAAGCTCGCAGTCGTTGACTGTGCAATTGGGACAAGTACCAACTCGAGTGCAGCTTGGCCCAGCCGCTTTCCTGAAAGGCAAGGTCAGCGCGGCTGCCATGGACCACGCCTTCGCCAATTTCCGTCCGACACAGATAGCTGAGGACGTTCGGATCCAGTCCGAGCCGGGCGTCACGCTGGCCGGAACGCTGAGGGTTCCGGCCACGGCTGCTGCCTCTTACCCGATCGTCCTGCTGCTGGGCGGCGGTGGATCTTCACCCCGCGGCGTCTTCCCATTGCTCGAACAGCGGCTGCTGGCGAACGGCATCGCGACGCTCAGCTATGACAAGCGCGGCGTCGGGCAGTCCACCGGCACGCTGCTCGACACCAACGAGGTAATGATCAAGGACGCGACCGCAGCGGTCGCTTGGCTGCGTAAGCGGGTCGACCTCGATCCGAAGCGTTTGGCGTTGTTCGGCCTCAGCCAAGGTGGGGTCGTCGGTCCGGCTTTGGCGGCCAGGGACCCTGACATCGCCGCGGTCGTGATGCTCGCGGCACCCGCGGGGGAGCAGGGCACGCTTTTCCTGGACGCGATGAATGTGCAACTCGCACAACGCGGCCTACCGAAGGAGGCGGTCGCCCGTATCTTAGCTGCGACCCGTCCCTTCATGGAGGCACATGCGGCGGGCAAACCGGCGGGGCAGCTCGCAACTCTGCGTGCCCAGCTGATCGCCACGATTGTGGCCGTCGGCCGCAGCGCCGAAGAAGCGAATGGGTGGGCGAACATGCTGGCGCACCCGGTTCTGCTCTCGCAATGGCAGACCGCTGCCGCCTCGACGCTGGCAGGCCTGAAGGCGCCGGTGCTCGCGCTCTACGCGGCCGAAGACACAGTGGTGGCGGCGGAGGGAACCATGGACGATGCAGCACACGCCCTTCGCGGCAACCCGGACGCGACCGTGGTCATCATGCCGCGGATGAACCACGCCTTCCAGCGGCTGGAGAAGGGACCGGGGGGCAAGCCGATCCATGCCGGGCCGCCGGTATCTGATCCCGCCACGCTGGAGCACGTAACCGAGTGGCTATCCCGTCATTTGAAACGTCCTGAGGATGGTAAGGCGAAGCCGACATCCTGAGCCAAACAGTAGCACTGATCTGGAGTACGAAGCCTCGTTTGACGCGAATGCACGCAAACCACAGAGTAATTGGTTCGCTTTATGGCGGGTCAGTCGCGGCTGGAAGCCGACAACGCCGAGTGTCGGCCGCCCGTGCAGGTCGAACCGCGCGGGCGCTTATCTTTGTCGACCTCCGCGTGTCACATGATGCGGCTGTCCGGCTCGAGCGGTTGGAGCACAATGTCCGTAATCGCCGACGATCCGACCTGAAATGCTTTCTGGTACTCGGGATCTGCAACCATATCGTTGAACGCGGAACGGCGCGGATACTGGACCAGGACGACGGCGTCCCACGACTGGGCCTCGCCCTCGGTAAGCACCGGGAGCCCTTTGCCGCCAAACAAGATCCGTGCGCCGAAACGCGCGAGGATCGGCTTGGCCATGCCGATATACTGCAGGTAGCGGTCCCGGCCGCCGACCGGCTTGAACCGTAGCAGGTTCAGCATGACGACGGGTGTCTCGTCATGCTCGGCCATAAAGGCCTCGTAAGCGGCAGAAGAGAAGGCAACCATTCAATCTTCCTTTGAGCTGGCACCGTCTGCCGGTGCATCGGCCCTTTGATAGGCTGCGGCACTGCCAGAACCTGTCAGGATCGCACGCCAATCCCGATCTTGTTGGCGCCACTTCTTCACCAGCGCATGGCGCCGTCCGGGGTATCGCTCGTCGAGCATTATGCTCACCTGCACGCGATCAACCCGAAAGTGTCGGAAGGCCGCCTTTGCTTCGCACCAAGCCGCCAAGACACGGACGTCGTCGAAGTACACGATGGCAATGGGCCAGATGATGCGCTCCGATACGGTGCCACGGGCGTCCTCATAGCTGATCGCCACCTTCCGCTGCCGGCGAACCGCGTCGCGCAGCTGCGCCACGTGTGGCGGATCCATCCGCTGGGATAGTGAGGCGGCCGAGAAAAACGGTGGCGGGTCCTCGTGGCCCAAAAACGCACTGCTCGTGGTGGCAAGGATCTTCGCTAGAGCGCTTTCGCTGTTGCGCGCCAATGCCGGATCGGCCCGTTGCCGCACCCAGCCAAGCCCTAGAATGAGCGCGTCGATTTCTTCGGTCAGCAAGGCAAACTCAGGCAGGAAGAAGCCGTCACCCAGGCGAAAGCCAATTCCGGCTTGCCCGTCGACCGGCGCTCCCAACGACCGCAGCGTCTCGATATCACGGTAGACGCTCCGCGGCGAGATCCCGAGATCCCGAGCGAGATCGTCGGCTGTGACCGGCATCCTGTGCGCGCGCAGAATGTTGATGAGCTCGAAGAGGCGACTTGTTCTCGACATTGACTATTGGTCTTAGCCCTCTCCGATGTTTGGCGGCGTCGCGCCGCGATCAGTCGGGCGTCTTCGTCGACGGGCCGAACGTCGTGATCTTGATGATCTTTCCATTGTCTCCGACGGTGATCTGATCGCCACCGCGAGCAAACTCCTTTCCATCGGCCTGGATAAGCACCCAGGTCAGCAACGCGACGTTGTGGTGTGCGGACACGTCGCCAACCTCGAAGTGGCCGCCCGGAAAGCGCTCATGGAACGTGGCCATGTCCTCGATGACCAGCGTACGACCAATCGTCGTATCATGCCTCACAGTCTGATATTCGATGTTCTCATCGAGAACTTCCGCAGCAATCCGCCTACGCTCGTCGAGCGACTCCGAGTTCCAGGCAGTGTGAAGCTTGGCGTACAGATCCCAGGCCTGTCGTTTCGTAACTACCATCGGGTTTTTCCTAGTAGTTTGCTGGACCTGCTGCGCGTAGGCAGAGCTCGGCAGAAGTATCACGTTTGCCATCATGGCGACGCCAAGGGCGCGGTTCCCTAGAAGCAAATTTGGCACGATCACGGGCTATCCTCGGCACGTTGTCGGTAGGACGGACTCCAGCGCGCTAGATCAGCGCCCTGTCAGGAATTGTCAGGAATGTGCACAGAGACGGGCTAGGCACCGCGCCTTGTCCAGCGTCAGGCGGCCGCTCGGGCCACCGTCGCGCGGGCAATGAGGATGTGAAATGGATGGATCGCGCGGAGGTACAGGCGACCGAGCCGATTGTGCGTGCGAACCGCGGTGGTGGCGGTCAACATCGACCCATGCGGTCCGACCTGGCGCAGGAGCGACAGCCGGAAGTCGAGGTGATGGTCGTCCTCCCCAAGCACGATCTCGTCAGGGCTTTCGCTCAGGATTGGGAAGAAGTCGACGCGCGTAGGGTCCGGTCGCGCGCGGCGCAGCTCGCCGGACGTCCGCGCGCCGAACGGTACGACCGCGGCGTCGCACACCGCGACCAGTGCCCTGGACCAGTATGGCGGCGCCGAGTGCGCGATCAGCAATCGCCCGCATCGTCGCACCATCGGTCGCCACCTCGACACCATAGCTGTCGAGCAGGTCCGCGCCCGCGTACCAGCCGCTGATCGCGCTGGCAGGAGGAGGCTCGACGCGTCGGACGGCCCAAATGCCGAGCACGTCAGGCGCCTGGCTTGGCGAACAGAGCGGCGATCTGATGGAACGGGCCGAGATGGACGACCCGGCGGTCGAGCAGCCCGACCTCCACCATCGGCAGTGCGTCGATTGCCCGGTGAACCGCTGCAATTGAGGGCAGCTCGTAGATCAGTGTGACCACCTGCGGCTCGCTGGAGAAGTAGAACTCGCGCAGCTCGTCGCCGAGATAAGATGCCCAGACCGCCTCGATCTCCGGCACCATGTGCGGCTTGAAGTCGTCGAGGGTCTTGCCGGAACTAGGAGTGAGCAGGACAAGAAATTTCATGGGCAATCTCCCAAAAGGTGCATAGGCAGCGAAGCTCGCCGAGCCCAACAACGTGTCTCAGGCACCCGCCTCGACGTGTCATGTGTATCATGATATAGGAAGCTGATGACAGAGCGCAAGGCACGAGGATCGTCGGTCGCTCCGCAACGTGGCGAGCCGGTACGCCAGCGTGTGATTGACGCGGCGGAGCGGCTGCTGCGTCAAGGCAAGGCAGAGTTCTCGATGCGCGATCTCGCGGCGGAAGCCGGGGTCAGCTTCGCGACGCCGTTCAACCAGTTCGGCAGCAAGGCGGCGATCATGCACGCGATCTCCGCAAAGCGAGTCGAGCTAATGGACTTGCGCTTTAGGGAGGGCGCGCAGCCCCGTAGTCCGCTGGATCGGGTACTCGTGGCGGTCGACACGGCGGCTTCGGTCATGATCGAAGAGCCGGTAGTGAACCGATCGGTGATGGGGTGGCTCGGCACTGCCAGCCGGGGGGCTGGCTCGGCTTTAGTACGCTCCGAGGCATACTGGTCGCTGGCGCTCGGCACGATCAACGGCCGCGCGCCTGCCAGACGCGAGCAGGCGGTCCGCTCCCTTCCGAGACAGCTCGCCTTCGGATTTCGCGGCGTGCTGTCGTTCTGGACCGCCGGCGAGCTCGCTGACGATGAACTCGCCGCGTGCGCGCGGGAGGTCGCTCTGGCGATCCTGCTGGGGGTCCAGGTCGAGCAACGCAAATCGGTAGGTAAACCGGCGCGCTCAGAATGTGAATGAGACCAGAAAGCAACCCCGTTCCGACTGCTGCGCGATGCGCTCGGCGTCGTCGTGCACCGGTCTCAGAGAGCGCGGCGACCCTAGCGGCGTCTCCACTCGAGGCTGACGCATGCCGAGTGGCCAGCTGCCAACTCTATCCGCCGGCAGCTACAAGCGCTCGCAGATTTGCTCGCTCAAGTACCGAGCTCATCGCCTACCCTATCAACCCATTGGCGGTGAACTGACCCACAAGTGGACACTCAGCCCACCCTTCCTGCTCCCCAATTTCGGACGCTCGTTCATCGATGCGAATGACCAGCTTGCCACCCAGACATCCCCTGACGAATGTCACGATTTGGGGAAAGCGGCCCGGCGGCTTTCGCGGGAGCCGAGTCACGGTAGCCGACATTGCGCGACGCTGCCGCCTCTCAATAGGGTATCGGATCGCGACCGGATCTATAAAGCTTCCGGTCAATCCAGTTTTAACTGGGCAGAGGTAAGCGACTGGCCATGAGAAAGTCGCAGCTCAGCGCCGCAGCCAACTGCATCATTGCTATGATGGTGTCGCCGTGCGTCTGTGCAAAGGTGATGCCTGCGAATAATCGCAAACCGACCCTTCCGCAAATGGTGATCCTTCGTGGCGATACCGCTACTTCCGCCGGTTTTAGGATATCGACTTATGAAGTGACATGGAGGCAGTACCTTCAGTCCGTCGATCAAGCACGCTGCCCGATGCCGAGCCCGGTCTTTGATCAAGGTCCAGATGCTATAAAAGCCGACGACCCACGTATCCGGGACAATTACCCAGTAACGGGAATTGGTGCAATTCATGTAAGATGCTATATTGCCTGGCTTAACCGCAGTACCAATTCATCTTATCGCCTTCCTACGCTGCACGAGTGGCAGTACGCTGCTCGAAATGTACAGCCGCGCCTTTGGTCTTCGATAGAAAGGGCAGCAGCTGCCTCCGTGGTGAAAACGGATCCACGGGCGGCAGTTCGCGAGGCCATGGTTCAAGTTGTGGGGAGCGGAACTCCTACCTCAGAAGGGATATTCGACCTCGAGGGCAACGCTGATGAGTTACTATCCAACCTCCACCCTTTGACAGGGCGACAGCTCGAAAGATGCGGAAAAGAACAGCCGGATGTTCTGCTTATCACAGGGCTGGGGGGATATGGCGTTGAGCGCAACAGCGGCAGGGAAATTCCCAATGACTTTCGTGCTGTCAGGCACTCTGTATGTGGCCTCCCGATGAGGACTGTTGGATTTAGGCTTGCCGCTCCCCTGTTGCATGCACCGGCGCCCTGAAGCCACACTGACCTGGCGGTAATCGTCGCGCACAGGCTGAAGGAGCAGGCCACTTTTGAAACGGCGATTGGGGCGCACTACGTCGAGCTATTGGCCGTGAGGACGATAAGCTAAGTTACGTTCGTGCTTTCAGGTATAACATTTCCGGATCGAGCCGTGGCGTCCACGACCCACAAACAGCCGTTCAGGTGCATCTTGCCGTCGTCCGGAAGCGGACGCCTGTTCATCTCGGTGCGCGAGCGTAGCAGTGTCTATTGTAAAGCAGAGGTAATTCAACGTGGATGAAGCGGACTTCGACGCATGGGCTGATGGCCTCGCTCACGCACTTGCCATGAGTCGTAAGTTGCAAGCCCGCTGTGCGCCAGACGCGCCGGTGATTCATGCCGTTCCTTCGTCAAGCGCCGGCCAGCAATGGCGTGCGTTGATCGATCGGCTCAATGCGATCGATCCTCAAGGTGGATGGGGCAGGATGAAGATCGGTGACGTCGAGTTCGTAGCGGTCAGGGGTACGAGCGAGGTTCCCGGCGCCAGTTGGTTTTGAATTGCCGCAAATTAAGCAGCTAACAGTTTTTCCTGTCACAGCGAGCGAGCTACACGGGCGACCCACAACTACTCGCCAGCGTCGGCGGAAGCGCTGACGTCGCCGACGTCTACCGAGTCAGTCGCGCCGACGTGGTGAAGCACGGCATGGGCCCGGAGCCGCGCGACCCCGCCGAGCACCATCTCGGCAAGGGTGCGCGCGACATCTGCATCCCTGACCTGCGGTTGGGATCGGGCATCATCCCCGGCGAGCCAGTCGAGGGCATCAAGGTCAGGACGAGGGATTTCCGATGACGGGAACCTCGCACGCCAGAGCGACCTAGCGGATACGGTCGCCATGAGGCATCTGGGCAGCCCTGGCGGAGGGTGGATGTCTCGTCCGGTCTCCGTCAATCTAACAGGCGGGATCCAGGATGTTCAGCAGCGGCCTTTTCGACACATACGACCCAGAGGATCTGCCGATCGATCCAGACATCGCCCTGATGGATGAGAAGTATCTCCTTGAGTGGGAGCAGGCTTGGCTGATCAACGATGCCTTGGACGAAGAGAGCGGTGGCGCCAGCCCCTCAGCCAGTCCCTACGACGTGGGATATATCATGCCGGCGTCGGTCATACGTCAGCTGACGCACGGGTTGGAAATCTCCTGGTATCCGAACACCCACGAACGCTTCCACGAATTGAAGATCGTGCTTCCGCTGACCAAGATCGTGCAGTGCGTCGAAGTCCACAAATACGACGGCAAGCCAACCGTCTTCGTCAAAGGCGACTGGCTCGAGATGGTGCACCTGCGTAGCAACTCCCTGTTCGCGATGATCGACGTGGTCGCGATGGGTGACGAACTCCAGAACGGCAGGCTCGAGACGGGCAAGCTCATCGCACTGCGTGACAGGCTCGATACGTTGGCGGCCGCACATCCCGACATCTCATTCATCTCGTTCGCGGACAGCCTACTGCTTAAAACGAACTGGATGGTTGGGATGTTCGACAAGGGCGCCTACAATTATGCCCCGGAAAAGCTGATCGAGCTGTTCGCCGAAGTCCGGGAGGTCTTCAGGGACACTCTCGGTCTAGATGTCTATGCGGTGTTCGCATCGGGATCGAACGAATACTACGACGATGCCCTGCTCCACATCTCCCCAAGCCACAACCACATCTGCCTCAACAGCCTGGGCCTACCCTTCGCGCAGATCATGCTCATCGATGAGGCCGCGAGGAAGGCGATCAGGAACGGGGATCACGATCCTCACGACCTCTACATGGACGGGGATTTCTTCCGCTCTCTGAGCATCGAGGACTACCAAACGAAGCGGACGATCCCAAGGGCGCCATACAAGCCCAAGCTGAGTGGGTCGGAAGGGGAATATTTCTACAGCGACTATGCGGAGTTGGCATCACTTGTTTCCGCGCCGAAGTGACCATGAACTGCCGCGACCGAGGAGGATTGGATGGCGAGTTTAAATGTATCGATTCCCCAAGTAGCGGACGGCGAGACGGTTGAAGCCATCGACGCGTTTCTCTTGCGCCTGCACGGCTGGGTGCTCGTCTATGGGAACATCGAGGACAAGAGCATGGGGCTCCGTGTCGGCGACTACCGCCGGGATGGTCAGAAGCCCCTGGTTCGTGATCACGATCCGGACCGGCCCGGCGAGGATTTCGAGCGCACCCACTACATTTCGATGACCTTCGAATTCGAGCGCGAGGACGAGGCGCGCGAATTCCACGAGCGGTTCGGCTGATGTCCATCGACCGGCTGCAGCGGATCGTGGAGAAAGCGGTCCCGATCCTATTCGACCAGATCGAAGGCGGCCGCGTGCCGGTCCAGAGCGAGGCCTCCCTCCAACTCCACCTCGGCCGCATCATCATGACTGTCGCCGACCTGGAGATGGTCCATCCGCGCGAGACTTTCTCGATCGAACTGGAGAAGCCGCTCGGCGGGTCCGGGCGCGGGAGGATCGATATCTGGTTTCGGCTCACGACTGACGACGATCGAGAGTGGCGGTGCGCGATGGAACTGAAGTTCTTCAAAAAGGCGAGCCAGGCCGAACCAGTCAACCGGCACAAGGCGATGCTGGACATCGCCCGCCTCGAGAAATGCGGCGACGTCGCCGACATCGGGTTCATGCTCGTCGCGACCAACCACCCGCACTATATCGACTGGGAAAATTACTCGCCCGACACCGCCGATTTTGACTTCCGAAACGGGCGCAGATACGCCGGCGGGACCGTGATGACCTACCGAACCCCGGGATCCAAGCTGCCGTCCATCACGCTCAGGAATGACTATGATTTCGCCTGGACCGAAGGCACGCGGCAACTCCGCTACCTGCTGCTGAGGGTGCCGACCAACGTAAGCTGACCGCGACCGGTCGCAAATGCGACCGTCATCAATACTTCTCGTAGCTGGGATTGTAGGTCTGGCTGGCGAATTCGCCGAGGACCGACCGCGCCGCCCGCAACGCCCGCAATGCCGGCTGCGTCGCGACGGCCGAAAGGTCGTCGTCCTTGGACAGGGTTGCGATGATCCTCAGCAGTGTCGCCATCGCCTCCCGCACGAGGTCTAGCGTGTTGTCCTCGACCCAGAAGTCGCCGAACTCACGCTTGCGCTGCTCGCCCTCCCAGCGGGGGTTGCGCATGTAGGCCAATGCACCGCCGATCCTCATCGGAACGCCGTGCGCGATGTTGTGCCGGATCGTGAATCCCGACCTCGCGGCGGCGCACCAGAGCTGCAGAAGCTGCCTCTCGCCATCGGCCTGCGCCGCAGCGGCGCTCTCCAGCATTGTGACGAGGTCAGTGATCATCCGCGCGTCCGTGTCGGGCTTCGTTCCCTTCGGGTCGATGCCGCGGATTCGCCACAGCGCACGTTCCAGATGATACTCGATGCCGCCCGCAAACGAGATGATGGCAGCGATTTTTACGCCCACCGCCGGCGTGAGGCCGAGTGCCGACTGAAGTGCGTCGGCCCGTCCGAAAGCGGTTAGTGCCTCCTGGCTCATTTTAAGACTTCCCCACGGGACGTAACGGTGGCGACTTTCCGTCGATCTCGGCATCTTCACGTAACGCCCGGTCGCTATGCAAACCAGGTCCTTTACGTGAACAGCAGGAAGACCTATCTTTCCAACATGTCGACGATCACCACCCGCCGAGACCAGCGCGACACCGCCGCGGCGGCCCGTCGTGTGGGAGGCTATCAGGAACTCGTGCGTCTCGCGAACGAGCGGCGCCATTCCGAGGGCAGCACGGTCACGCGTGACGCGACGACGGGCCGCTGGGGCGTTCGTTCCGACCGCAAAGCGGACTGATAGCCCAAGTTGAACTTCACGCTCGCCCTTCTCGCAGGGCTCGTGCTGCTTCTGCCGGGTATCACGGCCCTGGTCAGCTGGAACTTCCAGAACGTCCACCACGGAGCGAAGCGGCCTGAGCTGCAGCTGACGTCGGTGACGGCCCTATTCGTCGCCCTCGGCATCGCGCTGGTCATGCACATCCTGGGATATGGGCTGGTGAGCCTGGCTTGGGCCGCCGCCGCCCAACTCGGCGACAGCCTCGGGCATTCCCTCGGGCCATTCATCCAAAATCCATACGACATGGCGGTCGGCCTCGCGCTGGGCGCTTCGAAACCTTCGACAACGTCGATCTTCGCCTTCGCCATGTCCGTCCTTTTCGAGTGCCTGCTGGCTTGGCAGCTGGTGACATCGCAGGGCCTGGACATCGTCTTCGACGAATTCGACGTCCGCTCGCAGGGCTGGGTGTTCCAGCACGTCGTGCGACCGCTTCGCCACGGCTATAAGCCGATCGCCTACATCCTCACCAACACGCCGCACGGCGAATACGGCATCGGCTACCAGGGTGTCGTCGCCGCCATCCGCCAGGGAGACAACGGCGAGCTTAAGTCGATCAGTCTCGCGGACCCGGAACGCTTCGTCTACCAGGTGGTGCACACCAAGGCCGATGAGCCCGACCTGATCCCGCACATTGAGACGCACGACCGCGACTGGGTCGGCGGCGTCGTCGTGCTGGAGAGCGCCGTCATCCTCAACATCGTGATCCAGAACATCCCCGAGATCGTGATCGATGAAGTCGAGCACGAAGCAAACGAGGATGAGGAATCTCCCGCTTCGGCCACCGGTGGCAAGGATGACGGCGCATGAGCACGGCGATAGACCTCGCGTTCCTCGTCCTCACGCTCTTGCTGGCGTTCGGCGCCCCTTTGCTGCTTGTCGCCTGGATTCGGGCCGCTGCGAACTGGTGTTGGCTTCTCGCGATCCGGGGACGCCTCGTCGGCGCCGTCTCGTTTGTCGTCCTGCTCGCCGTCACAGTATTTCTCCGCGTCATCTTCGGGCTGCACTTCATGTCGCCGCTTGCGGTCCTAGCTGGCATCTACGTCACTCCCCTGGCAGCCATCCCCCTGGCAAACCTGATCGCGCAGAGACTCGCCCCGGCAACCGGGGGGCCGAAGCAGAAAGCCCGCGATTTCATCTTCCGAGAACGTCGACGCGAACAGAGCGACGCCTATTCAGCGCCATCGGCGGAGATCTGAGGATCGGCCCGCCAGGGAAGTTTTGTTCTATCTTCGTTTGCTTCAAAAAATGCCCTTCTCCGAGTCAAAACGAGAAGGTCGAATGTCGAGGCTGCACGCATTCGCCAGCACCGCAGCCGAGGTCGCCAGCCACTTCGGCGTTGAACCGGTCCCGAGCATCGAGATGCCTGTCGAGAAGGTCGAGGGGCTCCCCGGCCTCGTCGTCTTCGAGAGCGGCGGGAAGCGCCATCTTCGCACGATAATCTGGGGCTTCCCACGGTTCACTCGCGCCATGCACACGCACAGCGAGGAGCCTAGAGATTGCACATGGCGAAAGACTAGCGCGGCACGGTGACGCTGCAACAGCGATCTCGATGGGCGCGGCCGATCAGACTGGACCGGACTTGTCGTCGGGCGCGGCCTCGTCGTGAATCTCGACCACCGCGACGCGGCTATAATTTCTGGCAGAGGTCGACCTGGTCGCGCCCTCCTGACTGTGCGCTTCGGCCGCCAGAAGTCGCGGGTCCGCTAGGGGCAAGGCGCGCAGCCGCGCCATTACGGGGTCGTGGTTCTTCGCGAGCTCGGTGAGAGCCCTGAAGACCTCGGTGTGGCGCTCGCTCACGGCCTGCGTAGCAAGCGCCAACACCCGCTCGACGAGGCCCTCGGCCCGCTTCGCGAGCGCCACCCTGTTGTGGGCGCGGCTCGAAAGATGACCGATCGGGTGCTCCTTGTCGAAAGGCCTCAGCACCAGGGCCTCGACGAGCAGCGGGGCGCCGTCAACCGGCTCGCCCTTGCCGAAGTGCGCGACCTCCTTGTTCCTCAGCCGCATCAACTCGCGGTGCGCGGCGCGCAGGGACTGCGGTAGCTTCGAGATGCCGAACCACGGCCTGCGGTCGATAGGCTGGGTATCGGTGGCGCGCGCGTAGAGGATGACGGCGTTCGTCATCAACGACCCGACGATCGTGGTGAGGTCCGCATCGTCGAGCGCCGTCTCGTCACTGCCGCTCGTGAGGCGACGTAGCAGCCGCAAGGCCAACAGCGCCTCGTCGAGGTCGCGGTGGGCGGACGATACATCCGTCGCCCGCCGGACCGCCCCAACCAGATCCGGATGCGAGTTCTGATCTACCAGCCAGGCGCCCAAGGCGGTCAGATCATAGACTGTGAGCGGCGTCATCGACGTCGGATGCCACCTTGCGCGCTCGCTGACGAGTGGCAACTGTGCAGACGGCGCGCGAAACCAGTCTAGGATTGCCGCCAGCATTCAGAGGACTGGTCGCCACTCCGGCAACTGCTGATCCTGACGCAATCGGAGGCGCCGCCACTCCAGGGCGGAGAAGACATCCTCCGGGGTCGCGTTGGTCTCGATGGGGAGCGCCGCGGCCGCCTCCCGCACGAAGATCTGGCCGAGCAATGGGTCCTCGAGCCAGGCGTACTCCCACCAGGCCACGATCCGTGGGCGCGACGACGCCAGGAGGGCGGCCGACGGCAGGAGGTCGCGCTTCTGGTGCTGGTTCACGCGCCGGTCGGCGGGCAGCAGGTTCCAGAGGTCGTCGCAGGGCCACGCCGACCAGGGCAGGCAGTGGTCGACGTCGAGGCTCGCCATTGTAAGTCGCCGGCCGCTCCAGACACATTCGACAGTCCTGCCTGACGCGAACAGACGCTGCGCGGCCATGCGCCCCGCGACGGTGCTCCGCATTGGTTCCTGCCATTCGAGAGCCGCCTCCACCTGTCCAGGTTCGACCACCATCCCCATCCGTGCGGCATAGCGGCGCGTGAGCCTGGCCCACTCGGCGACAAGGACCGGCTCGATCCAGGCGCCGAAGCGCGTCATCGCGCGCCACACGCTTCCGGGGACCGTGATCGTGCCCCAGCCACGAAGCGTCGGCACGTCGAGAACCAAAGTCCGCTGTGGTCCACGCCCGCGCGCGCGTTGCGCACCGAAGACCCGCCGATCCGAGTTGGGGAAGCGCGTGAAGTTGGCGGGCATCGACGCGATCGTCGCCGCGGCCTCGCCGATCGCCCCCCTGACCATTGCCGCCCGGTCACCCGAGTTCACCGCGCCAGGCCGAAGATCCTGCGCCGATGCGCCGAGCTCGACGAGAGCCCTGAACCCCGACTTCGCGAAGCCGAGACCATCAGGTCCGCTATTCCCCGGTGCCTGGGGGAGCCCCGAACGCACCAATGGAAGATACATCCGTATCCAATTCGCCGCGACGAGGCCCAAGGGTATCTCGACGACGTCCGGATCGAGGGCGTCACCGCACGGACGGGCGGTGGCTGGTGCGTATTCGGCGACACGCGCGACTGCCCTCAGAAGTCCCAGCTTGTAGGTGGAGGACTTGTCGTCCGACAGGATGATGCCGCGCAGCAGAGGCAGCGCACCCCCGCCGTCGTCGGGCACGCGCAGGACCACGGTGGTCCACGACACATCGGCCCTGCCCATCGCGTCCGCCGCGCGTTCGACGCGAAGGATCTCCAACCCATGGGAGCGGGCCAGCACTTCCATCTCCCCGAGCGGCGTTGGATGCATCGGACGCCCGGGTGGCGCAGGGCCATCCCGCAGCGTGACCACCATGAGACCGCCCGGCTTCAGAAGCGTTGCGAGCTTCCGGAAGGCCCGCTCCCTCCCGCCAGGCGCGACGTGCTGCCAGACGCCCGCTACCAGGATCGTGTCGAAGGCGAGCGTGAGCCTGTGGACCGCGTCCAGGGCCGGAAGCCGATCGTCGATCCAGCGGATGCGCTCCGACGGATGCCGCCTGACACCTTCCGCGCGCATCGCGGCGGCCGGTTCCACCGCCACCACCTCGTATCCGAAGTCTGCGAGCCACTGCGCGTCGCGACCTGAGCCGGCGCCGACGTCGAGTGCCAGCCCTCCCGCGACCGGATCGCGGAGAAGGCTTTCGATACTTGCGTATACCCCAGTAAGCTCGGGCCGGTCGTAGCTCTCCGCCAGCTCGGCCGCCGCGCCGTCATAGGCCCCGATCGTCTCAGCTTCGTCCGCCACCTCAGGCCCCACCTGCGAACCGCTCACGATGCCGTGCGACGTATTCGGGCCGCGGATGCAGCCGCGCGTCGGACGGCAGTCGGATCGGACGACCGGACGACGGGAACAGTTGTCGAAGCTCCGCCGGAACCTTGTTGTGCGAGACGAGCAGCCCGAACTTGTCGTCCAGGCTGATCAGGTGGCGGTCGAATAGCCAGTGCGCCGTCGCGGATAGCGCGATGCCGTTCTGGACCTCGTCAGGCCCGCCGTCGGCCACCGACCAGATGTGCGCGGCCTGAGCCTCGGCCTTGCCGCCGCCATTGACGATCCGCAGGCCAGTGACGGCGCAGGTGCTGTCGTAGGCGTCGAGGACGAGACCGCGGAAGGCGGCGTCGCGGATCTTGCGGTTGACCAGCATCTCCTCGATCCGGCGTTCGGTCGGCGGCTGTTGGATCAGGCTCTCCGTCGCCGGGTCGAGGAACCTAGGTTCCAGCTCCAGACGGATCGCGTTCTGCTGATCCAGCGTCCTGCTGAGGCCGGAATCGACAATCGCCACGAAGTCGGCGGCGTCGATCTCGCGGACCGAGCGGCCCCGCAGCGCCCGTCCGACGACCGAGACAGTGGGCAACTCCCGGAGGAAGCGCTCCGCGAAGCGGCCATCGTTGTCGCGATACGGCACCGCGTGACCTAGTTCGAGGAAGTCGGCCACGCGTGCGTAGAAGAGGCCGGAGTCGTTCGGATCCGGATCGATCCGCTGCACGCGGGCCACCGCGACGTAGGCCTTGCGTCCGCCGTCCGATCCCGTCTCGCGGTAGACTATCCAGTCGCCGACGAAGCGCTCCGCGACCCGGAGATAGACCCGCGGGAAGTGGTATCGCTCGGCGATGAGGTCGTCGTAGCGGGACGTGCCACTGATCTCGAACACGCCCTTCATCCGCCCCCCCCAACGGCGCAGTCATCAGCGTGCGACAGCTAAAACGCAAGCAACGAGATGACCGCGACCGATTATCTCGTCGAGCGACACGCGCCTTGTCCCCAATGCATTCGGACTTCGATCCGATTCTGTTGTAATCCATTGAAAACGAAAACGTCCTGCTTGACCCGATCAGGAGCTTGCGGCCTATTCGCCGCGGGGGTGTGATTCTTGGCTAGCTCCGCATTGGCTTCTCTGCCGGACACGGTGCGTCCGCAGCTCTTCCGTCAACTCGGTCCCGACATCTTCATGGTGTTCTCGGGGGGAGGAACTGCGTGCTCTTCTATGGCTGTCTACAACACCGCTACCCGGTCGAACCTCGTTTTTCAACGCAGGCCGAGGCTTCGCTGTGAACTACGGCCTGGCGCCGGAACCAGGGCTCGGGACGGCGGCCGAGGCGGCCCCGACCTCGACCGCGAAGAAGTCAGCCGGCGAAGTCCGCTCGCGGGTGGCCAAGCAGGAGCGGATGATGCCTAGCGCCGAGCCCGCGATCGGCTGGTTCATGCTGTCGGAGGCGGACCGGGCGGCCGCCAACCGGCTGCTCGCCAGCGCTTCGTCCGACGGGACGCGCGACGAGCTCGGCTTCGCCCCGATCCACTTCGCGTTCGCAGACCGCTTCTTCCCCGGGACATCGGTCCAGCACGCCCAGCTCCGATACGTGTTCTTCGTAGCATGGTCCTACCAGGAGCTGCTCTCCAGCACGGCTGGCGAGCGCTTCTCGATCGACCGGCTGTTCGAGATAGAGCGGCGATACTCGCGCCGCCTGATCAAGTCGGTCGAGACGTTGGAAGGTTCGGGCATCTCGGGATGGACGAAATACGAGGCGGATCAGCGTCCAGTCGTGCGCGCGAGCACCATCTACTGGACCGCGCTCCGTTCGTGGCGAATAGCCACCCCTGTCGCCGGCCTCGGCGAAGCCCCGACCGAAACCCAGTTAAGGGGTCTGTGGCCGCGCCTGGTGACGAGGGAGGACGGCGACGACGGCAAGTCGAGAACGGCCGACCTCTTCGAGGGACTGCCCGCGCCGCCGCCAGGCTGGCGCAACAAGACGGGCAAGCTCGAGTTCGCGCTTCTCGCGCGCGAGGCGAGATACCTGCGGCGGCTCTGGGAGGCGGCCGGAAGAGGCGGCACGCAGCCACTCCTCAGCAGGCTGATCGAGCAAGGAGTCACGACGGAATCGCTGTGGTCGGCGAAGGTCCGCAACGCCGCGATGAAGCCAGACCGCGAGGCCCTCGCGCTCGCCGAACGCGCCGCTTCAGTGGCGTGCATCGCTCGGGCCGCACACTCCGCGCTTATCGAGCAGCGGCGCAACGCGGATCGCAACGCCGAGGACCACCGCCATGCCGACGCCCTGCCCGGCCTCATCGAGGAGCACCGGGACATGGCGCTCGACCTCGATATAGCAGCGCTCCGGACCGAGACCCGCATCGACAACGACCTCGCCGCGTTCATCGAGACCGTCATGGAATGGGTGCGCGAGCGACGCCCCCTCGACGCCATCGCCAACGCGCTGACCATAAGGGAGCGCGACCTGAAGGACGTGCGGGCCTATCTCGTGAACGAGCAGCGCCGCCGCGACTGGCAGAAGGGCATCGCGACCCCGCTCGACTACCGATGGCCGGTCGTGCGCGGGATGATCCAGTGCGTCAGGGAGGCCTCGTGACGTTCGGGCGGCGCGACGACCGCGTCTCGATCTTCGGAGCGCTGCGCCCGATCACCGGCCAGACTGTGTCGCGCGCGGTCGTCACGACCTACTCGCTCGACCTGATCGCGATGCTCGGCCTCGTGCTCGCGCTCGGCGGCGATGCGGACACGGAATTCGAGGCCTCGCCCCTCGGGCTGGTTAAGGCGTTCGACAGGGTGCGCGGCAAGCTCCTCGTCCTGCACCAGCTGAGCCGCGTCGTCGCGCCCAGCGCGCACCGGTCAGTGCTGCCGCTCCTCGACACGATGATGCGCGCCGTCGCCTCGAACGAGCGCAGGGAGAGCTGGCACCCCAAGACGGCCCTGGTGCGGTATGCCTCGGACGCTGGCGTCGAGTGGCGCTTCTGGATCGGCAGCAGAAATCTGACCGGATCGACTGATCGGGACGCCGGCCTGCTGCTGGTGACGTCGAAAGCCAGAACCGCGCGGCCAGTGCCGGACATCGCGGGGCTCGCGAAGGACCTACTGTCGGACGTGCACCTCTCCGCAGCCGAACTCGCCGAGTTGAAGTCCGCGCGCTGGCTGGCCCCTCCAGGCACCAGCGTGCGCAGCATCCTGTGGCGCCGCCATGGCCAGACGCGGCGCTTCATCGACACGCCACTGCTGGCGCGCGCCGACCGGGGTTGCGCGGTCAGCCCCTTCATCGACCGAGGTGGCCTCGCCGAGGTGCTGAAGGCCGGCGCGCCCGACTTCTCGCTCCTGACAACGGAACTGGCCGGAGCCGGATGCGCACCTGTCGACGGGGTCCGGTTCCGCGTCGATGCGGCACCTGAGCCAGCCGCCCGTGTATCCGTCGAGCAGCAGCAGGACGAGGTGGTCGGGGAATTTGACGATCCTCCCTCGACCGGAATCCACGCCAAGCTCCTCGCGGTATCGAAGGGCAGCCGCACCGCACTGATGCTGGGAAGCGCGAACCTGACGGGGCGAGGCCTGACCGGCCCCAACGCGGAGGCCGTCGCGATCCTGGACATCACCGATCCCGCCCTGGCGGATTCACTTTACGGGTTCGTCAATGGCGGCATCGACCTCACCCCTGTCGACGTGGACACAACCGAGGAGAAGGGAAAGGAGCGCGCGGAGCGCGAACTCGACGACCTCATCAGCCAGTTCCTCGAAGTCGGTTTCAGCCTCTCCTACAGGGAGGACGGCCTGCACCTGCTGATCGGCGGAGGGGAAGACGAGGCGCTGCAGCTGGCCCGGTTCGAGGTGTCGCCGTTCCTCGACCCGGAGGCCTGGTCCGCGATCGAACCGGGCGACCGGTCCATCCTGCTGATCGCAAACGCGCCGCCGACGAGCAAGCAGACATGCCTGGTGAACTTCCGCGCCCGAAGCCTCGGCGGCCCGGAAGTGTGCCGCGCCTGGGTCCAGACCCTGGACGTCGAAGGCGTCGATCTTGAGCGAAGGGATCGGGCCCTACTCGCGCGGTATGTCGGGGCGAACAGGTTCCGCGATTGGCTTCGATCGCTTCTCGACGGGGTCGATGGCACCGGCGGGCAGCGCTGGTCCGACGCCGGCCTTCCTCCTGGACCACGGGACCCAACAGGCCAGTTGGCTCAGATCTTCACGCTCGAGACGATGCTCGCCGCGTGGGCCCGCGACCACAAGGCGTTCGAGAGTCGCGTAGCGGGAATGATGTCGATGCTGGACTCCTTCGCAGACGTGTTCGCGTTGATACCCGACGACGAGGAGCGAACGGCGGCGCTCGCCGACGTGGAGGACGTGCGGCCGTTTCTGCAGGCCGTCCATGACGCGATCGGCACAGGCTCGTGACGACGCTCGCGAAATTCCAGAAGAGGACCGTCCAGGTCGCACTCGATCGCCTCGAGGCGGATGGACCTCGACGCTTCCTTGTCGCGGACGAGGTCGGCCTGGGCAAGACGGTGATCGCCCGCTCCGTCGCCGAAGGGCTTCGCAAGAACCGCCGCCGGCTGAACGTCATGTATCTCTGCCCCAGCCTGGAGATCGTGGGGCAGAACCGGCTAAAGTTCGTGTCGCTGACCGAGATCGACGAGAAGGATTACAAGTCGGGAGAGGACCGGCTCGTGCTCGTGCCCGGGGCGCTGCCCGATGAAGGCAAGGGCTATCGCATATTCACCTTCACGCCCGAGACAAGCCTACCTGGATGGAAGCCTGGCCCTCGGACGGGCCGCAAGGCCGAGCGTGCCGTAATCCGCCGGGTGCTCGACAGATTCGACCTCCTGAGACCGATCGTCATGCGGCTCGACCGCGAAAGGGGACCAAAGCCAAGTCCACTACTCGACGAGCGGGCGGCAAGCCTCGATGGCTATACCCAGATCGGCATCGAACGCGCGCTCCGCGACATCTTCGACTGTCAGACCGGGAACCTCGAGAAGGCCATCATCGCCTGGCTCGAACCAACGAACGTCGATCTCGCGGAATTTATCGCCCGCTTCCGCTCCGCGCTCGCCTTGGCCGCCCTGCGCTCGAAGACAGTCCGTCCCGACCTTGTCATCCTGGACGAGTTCCATCGCTACGCCGACCTGATCATCCCGCGGCCGGACGCATCGGAGGACCGGCTCAAGCGTGAGCGCGCGCGGGTGCACGAGCTTCTCGTCAATGCACTCCTGAACGGCGAGCAGAAGCCCGCGGTCCTGCTGCTCTCCGCAACACCCTACCGGCTTCGGCGGCTCACCGGCGAGGAAATGCATCCTGTCGAACACTACCGGGCTCTGGTCGATTTGACCGGGTTCCTCGCGGACGATCCCGATTGCCGTGTGACGGTGGAGGCCGCGATGCGGGACTATCACGACGCGCTCGCTACGCTTGGATCCCCGAAAGTGGTGCGGGAGCAAGTGCTCAAGGCAAAATCCCGCCTGGAGACGCTGCTAGCGCCGCTCATGGCGCGCACCGAGCGCGCGCTCGTCCACAAGGAGGATCTGTTCAAGCGCGACAATCATCCGGTCGACATCGAGGCGCGCGACCTGATGCTCTTCCGGCACCTCGCCGAAAACTGCGGCAAGGAATTCGCGGGTTGGGCGCCCGCTATGTGGAGTTCGATTCCCTATCCTGCCCAGACCCTGCATGGATACAAGGTCTGGGATAAGCTGTCGGACGCGAAGGCGCCGCCCTTCGAGGCCGGCTCCGGCCGCGGGAGACTGGCCCATCCCCAGCTGCGAGTGCTCTCGGACATAGCGGGAGGATCTGAAAGTCTCGCGCTGCCGTGGCAGCCGCCAACGGTGCCATGGTGGCGGCTAGAAGGCCCCTGGTCCTCGAAGCGGACGCATCCCGGGAAGACGCTCCTGTTCAGCAAGTGGCGAGGAGCGCCAACCTCCATTTCAGCGCTGCTCTCGATTGATCTCACGAGAGGCGTCGGCGGCCACGGCAAGAAGGCGCCCTTCCTCAGGCCCGGCGGCAGCGAGACAGGCGCGTTGGTCGGCATCTTCATGCAATGGCCGAACCTATCCCTGGCTATCGACCCGATAAAGGCAAGCAAGGCGGGCCTGAAAGCAGTGCGGCTGGAGGCGGAGGAGCAGCTGGAGGAGTTCCTCGCCGGGAAAGGTGTGCGCTTCGACGGCGACGAGAAGAGGCCGACCTGGATCGTCGCCTGCGGCATCGAGCGGAGAATCTCCACGCAGGCATTCAACCGCGTCGTCTCGCTCGCCGCGAGCACTCGAACCGGTGGCAAGTCGAAGGATTGGAGGTCAATCCAGCCGATCGCGTCCATCTCGCGGGCTGAGCTCGCCGCTCTAGCAGACCACATCGTCTCCGCCCCGGGATCGATCGTCGCACGCTGCGTCAACCGGCACGGCATCCCGCAGAACCTGAAGCGCGAATACGCGCGCGTCTTCGACTTCGCGTGGAACCGGCTGCGGAGCTATCTCGGACATCGCTCCTTCGCCGAGCTGATCCTCGCGGCCTCGCCGCGTCCGCGCTACCCGGACGCGCTGTGCGAGGCGATGCTCAAGGGCGGCTTCGAGGCCGTGCTGGATGAGCAGATCTGCCTGGTCGGGCAACTCGGCGACGCACGTGGGCTGGAGATCGTGGAGCAACTCTCCAGCTGCCTTCTCGACCGCCCCGGTCTCGTGCAGTTCAAGCGGACGAAGGGAAGGCACCGGGTTCCCGTTCAGGCGGTGGCACCGTTCGCTGGAGGCGAGCAGAGGCGCACGGGAAAGAAGAAGGGCGGGAGGCTGCGCAGCGACACGCTTCGCCGCGCCTTCAACTCCCCATTCTGGCCACATGTCCTGTGCACGACGTCCGTCGGCCAGGAAGGACTAGACTTCCACCTCTGGTGCCGTCGCATCGTGCATTGGGACCTTCCCTCGGACCCGGTGGACTTCGAACAGCGGGAAGGCCGGATAGCCCGGTTCGGCAGCCTCGCCGTCAGGCAGTCGCTCGCCGGCAGCCACCGCGATGCCGCGCTAGCACGGGCGGAAAAGGGCAGCCCCTTCTCCAGCCTGCTTCAGGTCGCGCGGGAGCAGCCCTCTGGCGACACCGGCCTGGAACGCTGGTGGCTGCCCGACGCGGGTCTTCCCGAGAGCATCAGCTTCGATTGGCGGTTCAGCCTGAGGTCCGCCAGAGAGGAGCAGATGCTCAAGGACTTGCTCTACTACCGCCTCGCGCTGGGCCAGCCAGACCCTGAAGCGTTCCTCGAGATGCTGAAGCGGGTGGGGGCCGAAGGCGAGGACGCGCGCAGCCTTGCGATTGATCTTTCCGCCATCTCGAGATTTGCGAAAATAGCGCCGTAGCCAGGCTCCGCGTGGTTTCCCAAGATACGGGGCGACATCATGGGATTCGCGGCCAACTTGGCGCTCCCGTCGGTCATCCTGATGATGCTCTACGGCCAGACGCGCATCTTCTTCGTGATAGCGCGGGACGGGCTGCTCCCCGACAGCCTCGCGGAGGTCCGCCCGAAGTGGAAGACGCCGCACCGCATGACGATCATCACCGGCATCTTCGTGGTTGCGGCCGCCGCGCTGCTCCCGGTCGGGCAGCTCGTGGACGTCTCGAACGCCGGAACGCTGTTCGCCTTCCTGCTAGTCGCGGTCTCGGTGATGGTCCTCCGGATCCGCGATCCGCACCGCCACCGGTCCTTCCGCACGCCGGGCGTATGGCCAACGCCCGGCTACGCATACCGTGCGAAAAAAGGGTACGGCCTCAAACATGAACACGGTCGCCAAGCTGGCGGAGTTGGTCGCCGCACTGGCCTGACCGGAAGGTACGCTCGCCTGAGTAGCAGTACCGGCAGAGTGACCCATGTGTGGACGGCCCTCCGTTGGCAAGCTTGAACAGTTGCTTCGCGTTGCTGGTTGGTGCGGCCATGTGTCCGACCTGTTTGTGCGGCAGATGGTGCCGCTGGCCGTAATGCCATTCGCGCGTCTCGGGTCCCGATCACTTTCACGCGCTTGATGCGCTTGGGTCATTGTGGGTTTTCCCGATCCGGCGGTTCAACCGGCTTGTTGCATTAGCTCCTGCTCGCCCTTTCCAACCTCGTCAGGCGCGGTCGCCCGCGTCGTATTCTTTACGCGACCTGCGGCTCGCGATAGCGTTCGCCGCTGGCCATCATTGCCCAGATCATACGGCGTTCTTATTGGCGAGCGCAACCGCTGCGACCTTGGTCTTGCGGCGGGCGAGGAGCTGGACAAGCCACGGCCGCTTCGCGCCGTTCCGTTCGGCATATCGGACCACGGCCATGGCGCCGACGATCAGCATTTGGCGCAAGTACTGGTGCCCAGCCTTGGTGATGCCGCCGAGCCGGTCCTTGCCGCCGCTGGAGTTCTGCCGCGGCACCAGGCCGATCCACGCTGCGAGGTTGCGACCTGAGCGGAAGATCGCGGGATCGGGCACGGTGGCGACGATAGCGCTGGCGAGTAGCGGGCCGACGCCGGGTATCTCCATCAGCCGGCGACCGAGCTCCGTCTCCCGCGCGCTTGCCAGAATGCGGCGGTCGTTCTCAAGGATCTGCTCCTTTACGATGCGCAGCTGAGCCGCCAGCATCTCCAGGCAGAACCGTGCATCGGCCGGCACACGCTCGTCGGCAGGGTCCGCGATCACATCGAGAAGTTGCTCGATGCCGTTCCTACCGATCGGCGCGGCGATCCCGAACTCGACCAGATGCGCTCGCATCGCGTTCGACAGCTGCGTGCGCTGGCGATTGAGGATCAGACGGACACGATGAAGCATCATTGCACTCTGCTGCTCGGGCGACTTGATGCCGACGAAGCGCATCGTCGGCCGGGTCACCGCCTCGCAGATCGCCTCCGCATCGGCCGCGTCGTTCTTGCCCCGCTTGACGTACGGCTTCACATACTGAGCCGGCATCAGCTTCACGTCGTGGCCGAGCGCAACGAGCTCGCGTGCCCAATAGTGCGAGGTTGCACAGGCCTCGATACCGACCAGACACCGCGGTAGCTTGGCAAAGAACTTCAGCATGCGCCCACGAGTCAGCCTCTGACGGATCACCGCCACCCCCTCGGCATCGACGCCATGCACCTGGAACACGTTCTTCGCGAGATCGAGACCTATAGTCGTGACGCTTCCCATTGCGGTTCTCCTTCCGGCTCTCCGCAGATCATTCTGCGGGAGGGTTGGAGAGCCGTCCACGTCATCACTTTCGGCCATTCAGCGGCCCTGTTGCACTTCCGAACTTCGCTCGTTCATTCATGTGACTTGATTGAGCCCCGAGGAGCCGCGGAGGCTGGCGCGGAACGACGTGAAATGGGACTTTCCTGCCCTTACCATGTGACGCGTCGATCGGCAGGTTTCGCCAAAAGCGGACGTCCAGCGCTTTCCCCGACGAGCCGTCGGAGCGCGACTGGAGATGGGCCGGGAAGAGACTGGCAGGTTTGCAGCGGGCGACCTGAGATAGCTGCCATTGGACGAGATTGGCGAAAATCACCGGTATATCGTGAACCCCGGTGGCAATAGATCACGCCTTAATGTCGTTGTCGTCGGTGTAAAGACGGCGATCGCGATCTGATACAGCCGGCCCGCGCTGTGCAGGGGCAGTTGTCGACTTTGGGCCGCGAGATCGGCATCGCGGCGCCCGGGAGCCATCCGGCCCATCAATCCGCCAGTCCGTTGAAAGTGCTGCCGTCCGCTCGGCATTGGGCGTATCTGAAGCCACATCTTGGTGGCGCCATGCTGCATCGCTGAGGGCCTACATCTCGATGAGCAGATGGCGAAGCTCAATCGGAGAGCCGTTGCGCGAATGATTGGATGTAGCGGTGAGCCGACGTTCGGAAGGAAAGTCCAGTTTTGAATGCAACTGCTCAGCCTTCGACCAAGACCCAAGCGCCTTTCGTTCGAACGCCGCGATCCAACAGTTCAAGGTTGCGAACCACTTGGCCGCGGTGCGGCTTTGAACATAGCCGATCATCGCGCCGATCTCGTGGTCGGCGCCATGCAGCCCTTCGCGAAACCGCTGCACGCCGCCGCCCTTTTTCACGAATGTGTGAAGATACTCGCGGCGTTCGCGGGTCCTGCTTTTGGGCGTTGGAAGGCGTTTGCACTCGATTGGGATCAGGACATCGTAATAGGAGTACTCTCGACCCCCGATCCAGATCGTGCATCGGGACGGGGCAGGTGCCAGGTCAAGGGTCCGGTTACCCTTGACGGTATCAGGAACCTCGGTTTGAAAATTGATATGATCGAGGCACGATTTGCGCGTCGCCCCATTGAGAAACCGGCAAAGCTGCGCCGTGAGCGCTGTCTCGGCTGTGACTTTCTTGCGCTTCGGGTCATCTCTCCACGCCGTCAACTGCTGACCGATGAACTCCAGGATGGCATTCAGAAAGGTCGAGGGCTCATGCAATTCCTCATCGAACGCTCCGACAGCGCCAAGCGGGGGACTATCGGCCAGCATCAAAAGCCTTGCGCGCGCAGATCGGCGAGAAGATCGTCCGCGTCACGAAGCGCGATCGACCTGAGCCAGTAGCGTTTGCGGTTCGGCTTGATCAGAAACAGGAACCGACCATCGTAAATTCGGGCGATGCGCGTCATGGAGAGACTGATGCCCTGTTTGGCGTGCAAGAGAGCATTCAGATGATCGGAAAGTTCTTCATCGCCCGCCCAATCGAGATCACCGTCACCGAACACGAAGACCTGACACAGAATTCCGGGCCAACGCTGCACTGAAAGTGCGCGCAACGGATTGCCGGAGTAGACCGCGTTCACTTGCCGGCACAACAGATCGGAAAAACTCTTGAGATCACCGGCCGCTTCACCTGCAGCGGAATGGAATCCCCGGCGCAGAAAATCGCGATAGTAGACCGCGATGTCTTTCAGCACGATCGTCTCGTTCTCGCTCAGGTCGAGCTTACCATCCGGCGGAAAAGGAAGCTCGTAAACATCGGAACACGCTATCGCAGTCGCTTTTTTGGTGAACAGCTTGGCGCTGTTGGCCGCAACAAAACCCTGTAGAACGGCGGCATTGCTTCGCATCCACTCCGACACCTTGCGAAGAGGCTTGGGGTCCGTACCCGAAAAGCCGACGATCTGATCGGGATAGGTCAGTACACTGCCCTCCCATACGGCATTCTGAAGATCCATGTGTTCGCGAACGAGCAATAGAGGATGCTTGAAAATCGCGGCCGTACGCGGCACTTCGATGGGACGCCGTGGCATGACCTTTATCCGGTTCTCATCGATGCCTTGGCTGCCGAGTGCTTCCGAAGGCATGAAGTCCTTGCCGACGATATGCGCCGCCTCGCGCGATATTCCGCTGCTGCCCTGGATGATGCCCTCCCCGTACTTCCATCCGTGACGGTCGGCGAAATTTTGCAGGGTGGGATAGGTTTTAAGACGCCTAGAGACAGCCAGTACGCGTGCACCGCCAAGCAGCCCGGAGCGCCAGCGCAGGATGCTGCTATCCTTGAGGACTTCCGAGCGCGGCAGCCAGTGCAGGTCATAATAATCGACTTCGAAGCGCAGATCAGCTCGTGCTCGCGGGGTTCGACGAAACACCGCATGGAGAATCTTTCGGCCGGCCGGAACGGCGGACGCCTCCGCGACGATGGCGACAGCCTTGGTGTCTGCAGCGTCGAACAGCCCGCGAATAGACACGAAATCGAGGATTTCACGCACATCCCATTCGGCAAAGAAGCCTTGCCGGAAATTTTCCGCGCCTGAGTTGTAGAGGAAGTTGTACTGCTGGATCATGCACAGCACCCCGCCCTGAGCGAGCATCTTCATGCTGTCCTGAAGGAACAGGAAGGCTACCTGCTTATCCGGAAGCGCCTTGTGATCCTCATTATATTTTGCACAGCTCGTAACCGCACCGGGCGTGTCAAGCGCGGAGGCAAACGGCGGGTTGCCGACGATTACGCCAACCTTCCTGCTAAAAGTGCCTGCCTGCACAAATAGAAAGAAGCAGCTATGATAGATCGTTTTCTGGATGAGCTCCGGGAAAAGCTTGCGGCTCTTCAGGATTTGCTCGGTCGTCAGTTCGTCGCACAGCGCTAGCGAAAGGCTGAATGCCGCCAGTTCGACGGCCCCCTTCTCAAGGTCTGTGCCACAGACACGTCCAACCAGATCACGCAGGATCTCTGGCGTGGGCCGGGCCCATTGATTGCGGCTTCGCCAATGCAGCACAAGGCGCTTGTACGCCTCCACGAGGAAGATGCCCGAGCCGCATGACGGATCGAAAATGACCTCATCGTTTTGAATTAGACGATCCAAGCGAGACAGGCTCAGCGTTTCGTCGAGGAGCAGCCGGACAAGCGCTGGAGGCGTGTAGACGCTGCTTTTCGTATTGCTTACAAATAGCTGGTAAATATGGCTTATGAGCTCGACAGGCAGATCCCTAAAAGAATAGCTGCGCCAGAAGCTGAGCTGCCCGTCGCCATCTTCGCGGGCCTCGATCAGCCGGCGAAACTCGCCTAGATCGGTCCCATCGATCAAAAACCGCTTGTGCTCCTCGTCGAGTGTAAAAACGCCGCCGTTGAACTTACCCTCTAAATCCGCGAGGAGGTTCACAAGTTCAGGCCCGTTCGCCAGCACTTCCCCGAAGGTCGAGGTACCTTCGCAGAACGTCGCGAAGTAGCCTTCTGGAAGGGCTCCGCGCTCGGCAAGGTATGCGATTAGCAGCGAGAGGATCAGCAACTTTCGCGCGAGCGCGGCATCAATCTGAAGATCGCTCTTCTTTAATCGCTCGTGCAGCGTCTCAACCGCCTTGATGAGCGCGCGATGCGCCGCCGCCTCGCGCGAGAGAAGCAATTTCTCGGTGTTAACGTCGTCCCAGACGGTGCCGTTATAAAGTTGCTCGGCAGACCACCAGGCCTGGGCCTTGGCGATCCGCCCCGCCAACTTTAGCACCTTGACCGGCTTGCAAATAAGATTACCGCCGGAATTTAGAAAGTCGGGCTTGTGGCGACAGCGAAAAAGCTGAACCAGTCCGGGTGTATGCCGGTACAGCAGGGGAACGCCGCCCCAACTCCACAGCCGCTTATGCAAAGCTGCAAAAGCGGGATCATTCGCCGGCCCATCGGACAGAAAGATAAACGCCTGTGCCGCACCGTGCTGCATGGGCGTGTCGGCTTCGAAGAATACGGCGTCAGCGCCATATTCCGCAGCCTTCTCCATCACTACAACTTCTGCAGGCGGCCGGCCGGATTTGTCATAGCCCTCGACAGCAACGAAGCCCTCGGCAGGTTGAATCCCGTGCGTCAGGCCATCGATAGCCTTCACCATCGAGAGTTCCATTACGGCCAGCCCGCCTGCGGCCCGTGAGCGCGTCACGATTTACGGTTCTTTTTGCTGAGTTCGAAACCCTCACGCAGCAGTTCGATCATGCTGATGCCGTGCTCGACAGCGTAAAGCTTGAAAGCCTTTTTGAAGGCACGCGGAACCTTGAAATTGAGCGTCTGCAGATCGGCAGCCGCTGTTTTCGGCTGCTTACCTGCATCTCCCGCCACTTCCTTTGCTCCGTCCGTCACCGCGCGCCTTTCTCGCCGGCAGCGTAAGGATGTCAAACGCATTCTTCCACACAGAAATCAGGTTAGCCATTTTACCGCTTATCAGTTTAAACCGAAAGCCGTATTTCGGTCTTTCTGTGTCTGAACACAAATGCGGCGGCATTGCGATCGAGCCACCCGCTAGCTCTCCGCCGGTCTTGCCGTTCCAGACTTGTCGGCTAAGCTGATGGCGATGACCAAGCAGCTTCAGAGCGTGATGATCGCCCGTTCTTGGGGACTGACGTGGTGCTTCTCTGGTCTAGCGCCGTCAAGATCGAGCGTGCGGCGCCTTGAACAGGGATCGAATTGACGATGCCCGCTGCGTTCCGCCGCGTCATAGCTCTGGTTGACTGGAACTCGCAAATTCGGAACTGCAAAGCTCTCTCCATCGAAGATATGGAGCGGCAGGCGTCGACCACCCTGACCATGACCGCTAGGGCGATCGGTCGCGCGCTCACTGCGTTGGAGGAGGGAACGCGATACCGCGTCTCGCTGAGATTGTATCACGGTTGGCGCAAGGGGTTCGAGGAGACGGATCGCAAGCGCGCCGCGACCGCTGCGATCGCGGCCGCCGATTTCGCGACGTTGTCCACGAGCGCCACGGTGGTCATCGAGGATAACGTGGGCTTCGGTGACCTTCTCCTCGATGCGTTGCCTCGGCGGGAGGTTGGTAAGCCTTCGGTGCATCTGCCGGGCACCTACCGCCGCGCGGAACGGCGTGCCGGTTTCGAGGAGAAGATGGTGGACACCGCGATCGCCGCCGACCTGCTCAGCATTGCGAGGAGCGATCCCGACTCGGTGGTGATGGTGGTGGCTGAAGACACGGACCTCGTGCCTCCTCTCTTTACCGCGGAGGCCTGGATGTCGGCGTCGGGCGGAAGGGCGTTCCTGCTGAGGGCCGGTCACGGCGGTAGGAGCTTGGCGTTGGACGATATGGCATTGAAGGGGAACTGGCATGGTCGAGTCCGCACAGCTGCTTGAGGAACTCGCCGTCTTCTCGGACCTCGGGGTCGATCCGCCGTCGATATTTGAAAGCGGTGTCGACTACCTCGTACGAATGATCCGGCTCGGCCGGGCCACGACGCTCCGTTTCGAAGCGCGAGGCGATGGTCCCGTCACGGAAACCGTCGACGACGTGACGATCAACCACGCGAGCTATCGCGCGCTGCTCGCGTCCGAGCGGTTCGGCCAGCTCCGACAATGGGCCGATGTCCAGGCAGCCGTGCTGGAGCGCGCCGGGCAGGAGAAGCCGCTGATCCAGCTTCAGGGTTACGTGGCCAGCATCAAGAGCGTAACCGGGACCGACGCGCTGGACGACCTGCTAGCCAGCAAGCCAGGGCCGGCTGGTCGGCTGGTGGACGTCATGCTGATCGACGGTCCAGCGGGGATCGGCAAGACGTTCCTGATCGAGGCTTTGGCCTACCGTCGAGCACGCAGCTTCATGCAGTATCAGCGACCCCTGGTCCTGCACGTCCAGAGCCGCGGTCGGATACTGACCTTCCTGCAGGATTTGATAGCCTTCAGCCTGCAGCGCCTGCGGCTATCGGTGACGTTTGACCAGTTGCCGATCCTCGTCCGCCACGGTCTGGTTACCCTCGCGATCGACGGCTTCGATGAACTCGGCGATCCCAACGGGTATGCGAACGCTTGGGCGCAGGTTGACGAGCTGTTGCAGCAGGTGCGCGGCGGCACAATGATTCTCGCCGGCCGTGAGTCGTTCATCGGGCGAGACCGGCTTTTTGCGAAATTGAACTCGCTCGATGCGGAGCGTCAGGTGGTGGATTCCCTCACCTTGCGCCTTCCGGACGTCGGGTCGGCGCGGGATTGGCTTCGACGCCAGGGCTGGAGCGATGATCTCTTTGAGCTCCTGTCCGAGTTTTTCGTTGAAGGGTCCTACGCTCTTCGACCGTTCTTTCTGTCTAAGATCGCGGATGCGGATCTGGCGGGTGCGGTCGCGAACAACGAGTTCGGTCCTACCCTCTCGTTCCTCGTCAACGCGATGGTGGAGCGCGAGAGGGACAAATTCCACGCGCAGGTCGAGGCGGCGATGGACGTTGACGAGCGCGACGAGTTCATCCGCCGCTTCCTGAGCGAGGTCGCGCGGGAGATGGCGGAGAACCAGACCGAAGCCTTGGACGAGACCACGATCCGCTGGTTGGCTGAGTCCGTAGTAGACGAAGGTGTACCGGAGGAGGTGTCGCGCCTTCTGCAGAACCGAGCACTGGCGATGGTCTTCCTGACCGTGGACGAACGGCGGGGCTACCTGCGCTTCGCGCACGGACAGTTCCAGAACTACTTCCTCGCGAATGCGACGATCAGTGCTGTCGCCGATGGCGAGCTGCCCAAGTTCGTGCGTCGCAACATCCTTGGGACGGACTTCCTGGCCGCCTTTTCTGATGCGACGCAGGACGTGTTTGACAGGGAGCCGGGAGTGATGCCCGCCTTTGTGTCGCACGCGACGGAGCACCTCGCTCGCTACCCGCACGTGGACCGCGGACCGCGGAACCTTGCCGCGGTTCTCATCGCTTGCCTCCCGCTCGCCGAGGTGCTGCCGGACCTGTCGCTAATCGGTCGTGACGTGGACGAGGCAGTCGTGCGCGGCTGGGCGGCCCCCGTGACCATTCGAAACACTGACATCAACCAGCTCGACATTAGGGGATCGAGCGTAGAAGCCGTGGTGTTCGAGGGTGGCTCGGTCGGCGGCGTGTTGATGGATTCCCTCAGCCGCGTGTCGCCGACGCTGAAGCCTGCTTACGTGCAGGTGGAGACACCAGCGGGCAAGGTGGATCTATTCACGGGCGATATGCGCGACCTGTGGCTTTCTGCACGCGGCGGCGAAGGGGCCGTCGTGGAAGATGCTGTCATGGACCAGATCGATCGCGACCACGAGCTTGTTCGCCTGCTCGACAAGGTTCTGCGGTATCGCGGGTATTGGCTTCGCGAGCATTCCGACGCCATAACGGAGCGGCTGACCGGCCATCCCCTTTGGCCCGATCTTCTCGACATTCTGCGGCGACACGATCTTGTTCGGGAAGAAGTTCGCGCGTCGTCCGGGCAGGCCGCGACCTTCGTGCATCTGAAGCGGCCTCAAGCGCTGTTGGCGTATCTCGACGACCCCTCTCTCACCGACGATCCGTCGATCCGAGCGTTTGGGGGAGAACTTCGGCAGCTGACAGGTGAGGTCAAAGCACCGGGATAAAACCGCGAGGAGGCGATTTCCAACGCCTCCAGCCTTCGGGCGCCCCGCTCGTCCGTATGAACGAACGGGCGTTTGCGGCAGTCACGATTCAAAAGGGGTCAGTCCGCTCTCCTGAAGAGTTTCGGGCGCCGGTAGGCGTACGAAAGTCCTGGAAGCCCGAACCCGCGGGCCTCAACCGGTGCGCTATGGGGTTTTCGGGTTCAGCCGGGCTAAGCGCCGGGGTGCCACGATTGGCGCGCGCGATGTCGTGGATGCAGACCGTCCGGATCCAAGCGGCGAAGTAGCTTTTCACCGGTAGATGACCGGCTTTCATGGGACCCGACGGCACCTGCGGCGGAGACCGGCACATGCCCGTCCGGTTCCGCAACCGTTGGCGCTGCGGGGTAGATGGCGAGCAAGCCATGCCGGGTCATGGTATCTGTGTCCCGGATAGATGTCCCGAGGCGGGTGGCGCGCGAGGCTGGCGCCGACGCTCGAAGGTCCCGACGATGACCATGTGCCCGCCGCAGCATGGGCATGGCGGGCGCAGATCCGGCGGTTCAATCTCGGCAACGTCTGCGGGCGCCGGTGCGACCCCGAGCAGCCGGCGGACGTGGTCGAGCGTGGTCTTGCGGGTGGCGCCGGCGAGCAGGCCGTAGTGGCGGATGCGGTGGAAGCCCTTGGGCAGGACATGAAGCAGGAAGCGGCGGATGAACTCGCCGGCGGCTAGGGTCATGACCTGCTGCCGTTCGGCACCGGCACGGCGATAGTCCTTGTAGCGGAAGGTGACGCCGGTCTGGTCGAAGCGCAGCAGCCGGCTGTTCGAGATCGCGACGCGGTGGGTGTAGCGCGAGAGGTAGGCGAGCACCGTCTCGGGCCCGGCGAACGGCGGCTTGGCGTAGACGACCCAGCGCTTCTTCCGGACCGGTGACAGGTGACGCAGGAAGGCGCGCCGGTCGGCGAGATGCGCAAGGCTGCCGAAGAAGGCGAGCCGCCCGGCATCGTGCAGCGCCATCAGCCGGGTCAGGAACACGCGGCGAAACAGTTTGCCCAGCACTCGCACCGGCAGCAGGAAGGCCGGGCGTGACGACACCCAGCGGCTGCCGTCCGCCGACAACCCGCCGCCTGGGACAATCATGTGGATGTGCGGGTGGTGGGTCATCGCCGACCCCCACGTGTGAAGCACGGCCGTGATGCCGATGCGGGCACCGAGGTGCTTCGGGTCCGCAGCGATGGTCGTCATCGTCTCCGACGCCGCCTGGAAGAGCAGGCCGTAGAGAGCCGCCTTGTTCTGGAGCGCGACCTGAGCGACCTCGGCCGGCAGCGTGAACACGACGTGGAAGTAGCCGACCGGCAGCAGGTCGGCCTCGCGCTCGGCGAGCCAGGCGCGCGCGGCCGCGCCCTGGCACCGCGGGCAGTGCCGGTTGCGGCAGGAGTTGTAGGCGACCCGCCAGTGCCCACAGTCGGTGCAGGCCTCGACGTGCCCGCCCATGACCGCGGTGCGGCAGGTCTCTATCGCCGACATGACCTTGAGCTGGTCGAGGCTCAGGTGTCCGGCACGCGCCGCCCGGTATGCGGGACCGGCGGCGCGGAAGATGTCGGCGACCTCGAGCGAGGCGCGCAACGCCCGGTCAGCCGGGCGGACTCTCCTCGAGGGCGCTCGCCGTCAGCCGCTCGAGCGGGCTGGTCACGGCGCGCATCGTGCGAGTCGCGACCTTGGTGTAGAAGGCGGTCGTGTCGAGCCGGGCATGGCCGAGCAGCGCCTGGATGACGCGCACGTCGACGCCGTCCTCGAGCAGGTGCGTGGCGAAGCAGTGCCGCAGCGTGTGGGGTCCGATGCGCTTGTCCAGACCCGCGGCCCGGCCCGCCTCGACGACGACGCGGTGCAGCTGCCGGGCGCTCAGCGGCTTGAGGTAGTGCTGGCCGGGGAACAGCCAGCCGTCCGGGTGCATGACGCCCAGCTGCCGCCCGGCCTTCCACCACGCGCGCAGCAAGGTGAGCAGGCCTGCCGGCAGCATGGCGTTGCGGTACTGCCCGCCCTTGCCGCGCTCGACCCGGAGCAGCATCCGCTCGCTGTCGATGTCGCGCACCTTCAGCGCCGTCACCTCCGACGCGCGCAGGCCCGAGCCGTAGGCGACCGACAGCGCCGCCTGATGCTTGAGGCAGGTGGTGGCCGCCAGCAGCCGCGCCACCTCGTCCTGGCTCAGCACCACGGGCAGCTTGCGGGCGTGCCCCGTGCGGACAAGCCGACGTGCCAGGTCCGGCCGGTCGAGCGCCTGGGTGAAGAAGAACCGCAGCGCCGACACCATGCTGTTCATGGTCGGCACCGGCACCCCCAGGTCGCGCTGCTCGACCTGGAAGCGACGCACCTCCTCGGCCGTCGCCGTGTCGGGTGGACGCCTCAGAAACGTGGCGAACCGGCCGACGTCGCGAATGTAGTTGCGCTGCGTCTCGCGGCCGAACCGACGCATCTGCATCTCGTCGATGAGGCGCTGGCGCAACGGGCTGACGGCGATGGGAATGAGGGTCGTCATGGTGGGGCTCCTTCTCGTGGAGCCCCGATGCTCTGCCTGTGACGAGCAGCGCTCAACCGACGCGCTACACCCGCACGTCACCTCAACCTCGCCCCACACGACCATCCCGCGGAGCGGGTTCGTGCATCCACCACTGACAGGCGTTCGAGGCCCCTACCCTCCCGGCTGAACGAACATCCGCTTCTTGGTGGTCGCGGCCCGAAAGCGGCCGGTCCGCTCTCCACCAGCCTCGCCATTGCGGAGGCGACCTAACCATCCCAAACATACGGCAATCGATATTTCCGCCGTTAGATAGGCCGATCCGATTAGGCTGCACGACAAGATGCCGCAGGAGCGCGCACACGACTGTTACCGTTTCGACTGAACATCAGCGCATCTTTTGAGCATTATCTTTACTCAATAGCACGAACGCATCGTCGCGTTCAGAACGGTCTGACTAGCCATTCAAACCCCGTACCGCTTATTGCCGCCGCTGGTGATGCAGTACCTCCCTCCGCGCGGCCCGATGCAGATCTGCGAACCCGAGCACGGGCATCCGCCGCCGAAATAGGATCCTCCGCCGCGGCTGCGACGCCCACGTCTTCCGTGCGATGTCGATCGACGCTTCGCGTGGTGAGCGCCGGCGCGCGTGGCGTCGTACGCGCCTGCGGCCGAACCCGCAGTCAGCAGACCGCGCGTGCCGCCGGATTGGGTTGCGCCGACGGCCGCAGCGGCGGCGCTACGCGCAAGGAAGCCTTCCGAGACCCAGCAGGTTCCGCCGGCTCGGGTGAGACCGGCCCAACCATCGCGACGCTCGGCCACCACCACCTGCTCGTTCCTGCTCAGCGCTTCGACCACGCGTGCCGACGACGTAGGTTCGGCTCGGCAGTTTAGTTTCCGAGCGGACACGCGGGCCGGTTCTGAAGTGCCTGCCGCACCGACCACCGGCTCGGCGACGGTCGCGTCGTTCTGCGCGTTCGACGAACACTTCCCGATCGCAAAGAGGGCGATGGCGATCACCAGCACCACGCCGCAGCCACGACCGGCACCGGTCTCGTCGCCCCCCGTCGACCTGGAAGCGGCAGGCCTCGACGGCGTGGTGCCGGCCATCTGCGATCTGCCGCCTCCGGTGCGGTTCATCCTCACCTGCCTACGCACCGCCATGAGGCTCCCCCCGTACAATCCCAGACACCCGGAACAGCCTGCCCGCCATTTCAATCGGCGGCAATAAGCGGTTGTTCGCATTGTATTTAGCTTTGGGCTCGATAGTCTTTACCAATGCGCCGAAACTGGGGACCGGTCGCGATGGGAGAACTTGCTTGAATGCGCATGATCTGAGGTCGCGCTGGATGCGTGACCTGACGCGTTTCCTGCCGTTGAAGAGCCAGTTCGTCCTGACGGGCAACGTCAGGGACCTTCAAATCCGTGTGGTCGACGGCCGGGCGGTCGCCGCCCCCATTGCCGACGTCCTCACCTCGACGCTCGCCGAAGCCGGATACGCCGCCGTCGTGCACTACGACCCGCTCAAGGGCTTCACGGTTCTGAGCCGTCCGGACGGGACGCGGACCGATGGCGACGCGCTTCTCACGAGGCTCGGGCTGACGCCATCCAACGGCCGCGCGCAGGCGGGCCCGGATGTATTCGGCGCCACACTCGAGAAGATCGTGACGCTCGAAGGCGAACCGATCGCGCTCATCGCCGACTTCGCCTCCCGCATGATCGTCCGGAGCGATGCCCTTTCGCCGGCCGAGCAGCAGCTGTTCACACGGGCGCTGATCCTCAGCCAGACCGCCCGCGCGCGACCGAGCGGTCCTGACCGATCGCCGCGCTACAACACCGTCATCTGGATAGCCGAGAAGGAGGGAGACCTTCCCGACTGGCTCACCATCGACAACCCCCGCGTCAGGCACGTGCCGATCGCGCCGCCCGATCGGGCGGCGCGAAGTGCCGTCGCCCCCTCACTGGTGAAGACGTTGCCCGGCTCGCGCGACGCCGAGGCGGACGTTCTCGAGGAGGCCGGCCGCTCGCTCGTCGATGCGACCGAAGGCATGCTGCTCGTCGACCTCAACGCGGTGGCGCAGCTCGCCCGAGCCGAGAAGGTGCCCGTCACCGAAATCGGCGAGGCCGTCCGCCGCTACAAGGTGGGCGTCACCGAGGACGCGTGGCTTAAGATCGAGCGACGGAAGATCCGTGACGGCGCCGACATCATCCGCCGCCGCGTCTCCGGGCAGGATCACGCGGTCGTCCACATGCTCGACATTGTGAAGCGCGCGGCGACCGGCATTGGTGGCGGACGTCGCGGAGGCCGTCCCCGTGGCATCGCGTTCCTCGCCGGCCCCACGGGCGTTGGCAAGACGGAGCTGGCGAAGACCGTCACGGAGCTGCTGTTCGGAGACGAGAGCGCGTACATCCGCTTCGACATGTCGGAATTCAGCGCCGAACACGCGGACCAGCGCCTAATCGGCGCGCCACCCGGGTACGTGGGTTACGACGTCGGTGGCGAGCTTACGAACGCCGTGCGCGAGCGTCCTTTCAGCGTCGTGTTGTTCGACGAGATTGAGAAGGCCCATCCGCGCATCCTCGACAAGTTCCTCCAGATCCTGGACGACGGCGTCCTGACCTCGGGGCGCGGGGACCGCGTGTACTTCTCCGAAGCGCTGATCATCTTCACCTCGAACCTCGGCATCTATTCCGCCGGCGCGGATGGCGCCCGCGTCGCGAACGTCACGCCCGACCAGCCCTTCGACGAGGTGCGTTTGCGCGTCCGAGCCGGGATCTCGAATCACTTCAAGCTCGTTCTCAATAGACCCGAGATCCTCAATCGCTTCGGCGAGAACGTCATCGTCTTTGACTTTATCCGGCCGACGATCGCCGACGAGATATTCGGCTCGATGGTAGACAGCGTGATTCGGGACGCCGCCGCGGGCGGACGCGACATCGTCCTCTCCAAGGAGGCCCGCGAGGCCCTGCGACAGCTGTGCACGGCCGATCTCTCGAACGGCGGTCGAGGCATCCGCAACATGATCGAGGCACATCTCATCAACCCGCTGGCTCGCGCGCTGTTCGAGCTGGATCGCGAAGGAGAAGTGAGGATCGCCCGCGTCGTCACGGGCGGCGTCACGACCCTCGAGATCGAACCGGCGTGATGCAGGTCTCGATCTCCCGCATCCACTTCCCGGTAACCACGCTCGGACCCGGACGTCGCGTCGGGCTCTGGTTCCAAGGCTGCTCGATCCGATGTCCCGGCTGCATCTCGGTCGACACCTGGGACGCCGGCCGCAACCTCGTGGACGCGACGGACGTCGTCGACCGTCTGAGAAAATTCTCGGGCTCGTGTGACGGCCTCACCGTCTCGGGAGGCGAACCGTTCGATCAGCCCGACGCCCTTGCAGAGATACTCTACGGGTGGCGCCGACATTCGGCGACACCCACTCTGGTCTTCACGGGTCGCGAAATGCAGGATGTGGCCGGCTGGTTCGACGTCCATCCCGACCTCGTCGACGCCGTCATGACGGGTCCGTTCCGCTCCGATCTTCCCCAGACCGCCGCTCTTCGGGGCAGCGACAACCAGTCGCTGCACATGCTCACCGAGCGCGGTTCGGCCTTCAAGGTTTACGATCGCGCGACCGGGGTCGAGGACAGACGACTTGACGTCATGTTCGACGACGTGGGGGACGCCTGGCTCGCCGGCATACCGGCCAGAGGCGACCTGTCGAAGCTGCGCCGACTGCTCGCCCGGGAAGGTCACTCGGCCTCGACGTCCGCATCCATCCGGGAGACCGTCCGATGATCCGCTTCTGCCCCAACTGCGAGACCCAGCGGCCGGCCGACGAGATCCTGTGCGACGGCGACATCGCGGGCCTGTCGTGCGGATGGGAACTCTCCGATCTGCCGCTGCGACCAGCCGGCTGGAGGCCCGCGGCCCTAGAATTCCCGGCCAGCCCGGCATCGACGCCGACCTGCACCAACGGACACGGTCTCGAACCCGGCGACCTCATCTGCAGCGAGTGCGGCGCCGATCCGCGGGTGCCCGACGACGCCGCGGTCGAACGGCACCCGCCACGGGACGTCAACCGGGGCGCGGGCGGGATCGACGGGAACGCGACGCCGCCCATTTCCGAACCCGCACCCGAGGCAGAGGCCGAGACGGAGATCGCCGGTTGGCGCCTGCTGCGACGGATTCCGACGACCAGTCATGTCCGGGAGCGGTTCGAGACGGTCCGGGACGAAGACGGCCGGGAGGCGGTCCTGACGCTCTACGCCAACGGCAGCGAGCCGGATCCCGAGGTGTACGACGCGCTGAGCGTCCTCGATCGGGACCACGTGCCGGAGATCTTCGATACGGGAAGGTGGCGGGATCGCGCTTACGAGGTGTCGGAAGACCTGCGCGGCGGCACGCTCGCCGACCTGGGGCTGATGGCGAACGATCGAGCGACGCTCTGCCGCATCCTGGACGAGGTGGGCGGCGCGCTGGCGGCCTTCGCCGAACGCGGTCTGCGACATAGAGATCTGCGACCTACGGCGATCATGGTGCGGACGCGCGAGCCGCTGGACCTCGTCATCACCGGCTTCGGCTCGGCGCGCCTTTCGGACTACGATCTCGACGTCGTGTCTCCCCTCGAGATCACGCGGTACACGGCCCCCGAGGCGGTGGCCGGCGGCGTCGCAGCCGCCAGCGACTGGTGGAGCCTCGGCATGATCCTGCTCGAACAGGTCACTCGAGGCGCGTGCTTTGCCGGCGCCGACGACCAGTCGTTCCTGATCAGCGTCCTAACGAACGGGGCGCCGATCCCCGACGATCTGCCCGTCGAGGTGGACGCGCTTCTGAGAGGGCTTCTGGCACTTGACCGCCGGGAACGCTGGTGCTGGCCCCAGGTCCAGCGCTGGCTCGCGGGCGACGTGCCGCAGGCGCCCTCCCGGCTGCGTCCTGTGGGAGACGGGGCGGGCATGCGCAGCATCATTCTCGGAGGCGTGAAGCTGGACACGCCCGAACGGTTCGCACTTTTGGCCGCGGAGCCCGAACACTGGGACCAAGCCCGGTCAATGCTGCTCCGCGGCGAGCTGGCGACGTGGATCGACGAAGCCGGACACCATGCCGACCTTCGTGCCGAAGTCAGGACGATCGCCGCCCTGGAGGACGTCTCGGCGGACTTCAGGCTGGCGCTCGCGCTGAAGGCGCTGAACCCTGCGATGCCGCTCGTCGTGCGGGGCGAGATTGTCACGCCCGGTTGGCTGATCGACCATCCCGACGACGGCTACGCGCTCATCACCGGACCTCTGCCAGATCGCCTCGAGCGCGACGACGACGAGGTGTGGCTGTCCCGCCTGAAGCGCCGCGAGGCTCGCGTGCGCGAGAGGGCGAAGCAGCTCGACGTAGAGATCGACGAGAGCCAGCTCCAAGCCTCGGTCTTGTCCACGTCGAAGTCGCGGCTTGCCGCCGTCTGGGCGGACCGCAGCCGCATCCTTCCGGACACCGACCACCCGGGTCTCCTCGCCATCGTCGAGCGCAGGATCACCGAAGAGGAGGACCTCATCCTCCTCCTGAGCGCGTCGGCCATCCACTTCCGATCCGCTGAGGCGATCGTTGGCGAAGCGGCGACCGCGGCGGCCGCCGCCGGGGTCGCGGAGTTCGACCGTGCCGCGGCACTGGCGCGCACCGGCGCGCCGAGACGCGAACTGCACGCGGAGATCGAAGGGCGTCTCGAAGGCTTCGCCCGTTGCGGTCGGCAGCGCATCGACGATTGGGGCGACCAGTTCAGGCTGGAGAAGCGGCTGCCTCTCGCGCGCGCACTCGCCCTCCTAGCGGTGCCGGCGGCGGAGTGGCGGCAGCCGCCGCGGCAGGCGTACATAGCGACCCTGCTGGACTTCTTCGCGCGTCGGATAACGGGCACGATCATGCGTGGGCCGCTCACCCGAATGGTAATCGGCAAGACCACGGCCCGTCTCGATCTGATGGAGCTCGACAGTCCCCGCCGGAGGGCTTCCGAGCTGCTCGACCACGTCCTGCTCCGAAACGATCAGAGGATCGATCTGGACCCGACGCCCCTCATCGACGATCCGCGCGTCGAGCGTCGTCTCCGGACCCTCCACAGCCACGCCACCCTCTACCGCCGCGACACCGGGATCGACGGCCTCTACCTGGGCTTCCCGTTCCTCGTCATGCAGGAGGCCCGGGCCTCGACCCGTCCCCGCATCGCCCCCGTTCTCCTGTGGCCGATCAGGATCCACCCCGAGACCGGATCGCGTGGGCGGGTCACCCTCGCGTTCGACCGGGACCGGGAGGAGGTCCGCCTCAATCCCGCGTTCGAGACGCTGCTCGGCGTCGAGACCGCGGCCCGCTGGCAGGAGGCGGCCGACGACGTGCTCGGGAGATCGTCCGTCACCGCGCAGGACGTGGTCGAGGCCTTCCGCGAACTCGCCCGGGTCGAAGGCCGAGCGCTGGAGGGTATCCCCTCCAAGGATCTCCGGCTACGGCCCGGGGAAGATCGCGTCGCCTGCGCCGCCGCCCTGTTCCATCTGGGCTTCATGGGTCAGGCCGTGATGGAGGACCTGCGGCAGCTCAAGAGCAGGCCGCCTGCGGGCACCTCGCTCGAGACGGCGTTCCGGGCGGGCGAACAGATCGTCAGGGGCGAGCAGCTCCACGTTCCCGAGCGCGAGCGCTTCTTCACCGCCGACAGCGATCCCTCCCAGGAGGCCGCCGTCCTCGAAGCCAGGCAGGGTCGCGGGCTGCTCGTCGAAGGACCGCCCGGCACCGGCAAGAGCCAGACTATCGTCAACATGGTCGCGGACGCCATTGGCACTGGACGCAGCCTGCTGGTGGTCTGTCAGAAGCAGTCGGCGCTGGAAGTCGTGCACAAGCGGCTCGAAGCCTCGGGCCTCGGAGAGCGCGTCGTCATGGTCAACGACGTGAACAAGGATCGCGAACCCGTCATCCGCGCCGTCCGCGAGCAGCTCGAGGCGCTGCACGCCAGGCCCGGAGGTGCAACCGGCTGGCGGCAGCTGCGCGATCAGGCGGCGGCCCGCATAGAGGCGCTCGAAGCCGATCTAGACGGTCAGCATCGTGCGCTGCACGCCGTTGACGAACGGACGGGCTTGTCCTTCCGGCTGATCCTGGGCGACCTCATCGGGTTAGCACGCGAAGGAATCACGCCCGCCCTCCCATCGCTGCGCCAGGTGCTCGCCGGCACGGATCCCGGAGCTTTGACGGTCCTGCAGGAGATCTGCGCGCCCATCGCCCGTCTGTGGCTGCCCGCACGTTGGGAAGGCAGCGCCCTCCACGACACGCTTCCATTCGGGACCGACCCCGGCTCCGTGCAGACCTTCTCGGAAGATCTGGGAGCGTTCGCGGCCGCCGAGGAGGAGCGCCTGGACGTGACCGCCCGGACGCCCAACGCCCTCGAGATCGAGGATCCCCAACCCTACCTAAGCTGGTCGACGGAGCACGGCGCCGCGTTCATATCGATCGACCATGAAGCGCGGCAACGTCTCGCACGCTGGCTTCCGCTGCTCGCGGGTGCGTCCGAGCGCACGCCCGGCGAAACCGAACCCCAGACGGAGCTCGCGGATCTGGAGCGTTCGCTCCTCGCGCTGCCGGCCGACAACGCCCCGGACGACGCCGTGGAGGTCGCGCGGGGACTCGACGACGTCGACCTCGTGGCGTGGACGGAGACCTCGGATCGGCTGCAGCGCCGACCGACGTTCATGGAACGCCTGATGCCATCCAGGTGGATGGCGCTTTGGCGACGACGGACGTTCATGAAGCAGGCCGGGTTGAGCGAGCCTGCCGCCTTCGGCGCCGCGCTCCACCGTGAGGAAGCCTTGCGCCCGCTTCGCAGCAGGCTCGAGAAAGCTACCGCCGGGCTGGGCGAGGCCGCCGGCCACCTTGCCGTCCTGCGCATCCACCGGCTGATCGAAGAAACCCGAGCGTGCCGCGCTTTGATCGACGGGGCGGAAGGGCTGGCCGTTCGGCTCGAAGCCTACCCCGAACCCTCGGTCTCGGCGGCGATGGCGAGAGCCGCGACCCGCCAGGCCGTGGAGGACCTCATGGAGGGAATCGATCAGGGCCTCGCCAGGCACGCGGCCCGGACCGTGAGCCGATCCGCTCTCGATCGGCTCGCGGCCTGGATGTCGGAGGCCTGGGTCGACCAGTGCCGCGCTGCCGTGACATCGCAGCAATCCAACGCGGCGAGGATCGAGCCTCTGCTCGGCGCAGTGCCCCACGTGCCCGCCTTCCAGCGCTTCCGGGCGCGGGTTCCCCAACTGGGCGAAGAGGCGATGAAGGTCTTCGCGCAGCTCTCCCGCATCAGCGAGGAACTCGCGAGGATCGAAGAGGTCGAACTGGAGTCGACGGTCCGGCGCATCATGGCAATCGAGGCTCGTCTGGCATGGAAGAGCCGCCTTGAGACGGCGGCTCCCACCCTCCTCCTCGAAGCGCAGGAGCTCGAGGCAAAGGCCGCGGCGCTGGCGCTGGCGGACCGAGACATGCGAGCGCTGAACCGCCGGCTGCTGGTCGATGGGCTCGACGCGAGCCGCCTCAGGCCGCTCAGGGAGTGGGAGGACATCACGCGGCTGCGGGGGGCCAGGGCCCGCCGGCTGCGCGAGTTCGTCGATCGCGGGGCCGAACTGGGCCTCATGCGCCTGCGGCCGGTCTGGCTGGTCAATCCCGACGTGGCGAGCCGACTACTGCCGCTCCGCAAGGGCCTGTTCGATACCGTCATCTTCGACGAGGCGTCACAGATGCCCATCGAATACGCGTTGCCCACGCTGTTCCGAGCCGAGCGGATGATCGTCAGCGGCGACGAGAAGCAGATGCCGCCGACGGCGTTCTTCTCGAGCAAGGTCGAAAGCGACGAGGCCGAGATCTTCGAGGGGTACGCCAACGAGGAGGACCTGCAGGAGGACGAACGCGACGCCGCGGACGAGACGTGGAACCGGCGGGAGATCAAGGACTGTCCGGATCTGCTGCAGCTCGGCAAGTCCGTCCTGCCCGCGACGACGCTCCAGATCCACTACCGGTCGATCTACCGCGAACTGATCCAGTTCTCCAACGCGTCCTTCTATTCGAACCGTCTCAGCGTCCCCGCCCGCCATCCCGCCGACGAGATCAGACGCAAGCGCCCGATCGAGGTGGTCCGGGCGGAAGGAACCTACGTCGACCAGACGAACCCAGGCGAAGCCATGCAGGTGGTGGAGAAGCTCGCGGAGCTCTGGAGCAAGGAGGGAACGCCGCCCACGATCGGCGTGGTCACCTTCAACCGCAAGCAGGCGGACGTCATCGAGGAGGCGCTCGAACGCCGTGCGGAGACGGACGCCGCCTTCCGCGCGGCGCTGACCCGTGAACGCGACCGCGTCGAAGGCGGCGAGGACATGGGGTTCTTCGTCAAGAACGTCGAGAACGTGCAGGGCGACGAGCGGGACATCATCGTCTTCTCGTCGACCTTCGGACGCAACGCGCAGGGCACCTTCCGGCGGTTCTTCGGCGTCCTGGGGCAGAAGGGCGGCGAGCGACGCCTGAACGTCGCGGTCACCCGGGCCCGTCAAAAGGTGATCCTCGTGACCTCCATGCCGATATCCGAGATATCCGATCTCCTGAGCACCCGCCGTCAGGCATCCTCGCCGCGCGACTTCCTGCAGGCGTACTTCGAATATGCGAGATCGATATCCGAAGGCGATCTCTATGCCGCGGACGGGCTGCTGACGCGACTGACGCCGGAACGACGACGCGGCGGAGGTGCCTCGTTCGACGATGCGGACGGCCTGCGCGTCTGCGTGGCGGAGGAACTGCGGACGATGGGTCGGGATCCGACCAGCGTCGGTGACGACGGCGCGTTCGGCCTCGACTTCGTGATCGAGGACCCGAGAACTGGTCTATACGGCATCGGCATCGAATGCGATGCGCCGCGGCATCCACTGCTGACCAGCGCCCGGGCCCGGGAGATGTGGCGGCCGCAGGTGCTGCGGCGCTCGATTCCCGTCATCCACCGCGTCTCCTCGCATCGCTGGTTCTCCGAGCCGGAGCGCGAGCGCGAGCGGCTGAAGGTGGCGGTGGAAACCGCGATGGGAGGATGGAGATGAGCGGTCCCAAGGTCGTGCGCATCGTGACGCGCGAGGAGATACTCGACATCTGCCGAGGACACCTTGCGAGGGTCGACGCCGCGCTGGAGGAATGGACGCGCGTCGGAACGCGCAACGAGTGCATCGACGAAGACGCGTTGGCAGCGGCACGGCGACGCAGGGCGGCCCTTGAGGCCCTCATCCGGAGCGACCGCTTCATGGACCTCCAGAAGCAGGCCCCCACGGAGGAGGCGTTCCTCGAGGAGGACCTCCGACGGAGGCTGACCAAAGTCGCACAGGCGCAGGCGGCGGCGCGATCCCGGGACCGCCGGTCAAAGGAGACCGGCGCGGCTCTTCTGCGCTCGCTTGAGCAAAAGGGGCCGGTTCCTCCCCAGCTCGCCGAGGATCTGCGGAACGGGCGTGAGGAGGCGTTTCCGCAGGCGTTCGGCATCATGTCGTCCGCCGCCCGGGAGCATAGCGCCTCATCCGAACTCGCGCGCAGATTGCGCGAGGAGGATGTCGATAGAAACTTCTCGAAGTGGATGGCCAACAGGCAGGTCGCGATCGACCCCGAGATCGACAGGCTCGAAAACCGCCTCTCCGAACTCGCCCAGATCGCGGATGCCATCAAGTTCGACGATCTGCATGCACGGCTCGAGGAGGCGCGTGGCGCTTCGGGAAGCCGACGCGGGCTGCTGCTGGACGGGCTGGAGGTCGAAATCGGACGCACGCTGGCGGCCGCGCGCCGCACGGCCGCCCTTCTGCACGAACTTCGGCTGCTGTCGGCCGAGGCTTCCGCCGCCGGTCTCGACGAGGCGGCGTTCGACGCCGGAGCGGAAAGCATGGATGCGACCGCCTTAGAGCACGGCATAGCCGCAGCCCGGGCGGCCATCGAAGCCCACCGTGCGGCCGCAGCCGCGCAGGCGCGACGAGCGGCGGTGCTGAAGGGGCTCGCGGAGCTCGGCTACGAGTTCGCGGAAGGGATGACGACGCAGGTCGCAGGCGACAACCGACTTATCCTGAGGAGCGCGTCCAGGCCGGACTACGGGGTCGAGGTCTCCCCTGCGGGAGCGAAGATGCAGATGCGTCCGGTCGCCTTCGAGGGCGGATGCCTCGGGCCCGACCCGGCCCGCGATCGCGACGCCGAGACGATCTGGTGCGGAGACGTGACGTCGCTTCAGGCCAGCCTCGCCGAAGTGGGAGCGGGACTCCAGATCGAGAAGTCGCTGCCGGTGGGTGCGGTGCCGCTCAAGCGGATGCGGCTCACCGGACCGGAGACCGTTGCGTCGGCCGCGACCCCCCAGTTGCGTTCGATCAGATCGGACAGATGACGGCGAGGCGACGCGCAATCACGATTGAAGAGGGAGCAATATCCATGACAGCGCCGTTCGGCATCGAATTCCACACGCCGGTCGAGGATCTCGAAATCATTGAGGATCTAGGCCACGGCAAATACCTCGTGACGCCGCCGAAGCCGCACCCCAGCTTCGAAAGCTACGTCGTGCAGGCCACCCCTTCCGTCGGCATCTGCTGGATCAAGGGCGTCTCCACAACGGTAGGCAACGATGCGTACGGCATCCAGGTGCGGCAGCTGCATGGTTCGCTGAACGCGCAGCTCGAGAAGCGCTACGGAGCCGGAGAACTTGCGGAAGGATTGCGGTCGGGCTCGATCTGGGACGAACCGCGCGATTGGACTCAGGGGCTTACCGCGAACGAGCGCCATTGCTACGTTCTCTGGGAGCGACCGGCAGCCCGGCTTCTTCCGGATGACGTCGACTCGATATTCCTCGGAGTCAAAGGCTTGAGTTCGGATGAGACGAACGTCGGTCTCGAATACGCGTCCGTCAGAATGAAGCAGGCCGAGGCCGAGCTCCAAGACATGCTATCCGATCTCCTCTGATCGCCCGAGGAGCCGGTTGGAGCTCGCTAGCGGGCTGGTCTCCAGCCGGCCGCCTCGGCCTCGGCCTCGCTGCAGAACCAGCGTTCACTCTTCGGCGGCGCGATGCGCACCTTGGCATAGTCCCGGCCGCCGGGAACGTGGTAGATCCTAGCGCCCTTCGAGCTGACGTTGCCCTTGATCGTGCAGGAGGGGTTCGGCGCGCTAACGGCTTCGCCCGGCCGCGCTCCGTCTCCACGGCGAAGGGCCCGGAACTCCGCCGGCGGTTGGAAGACATCAGACCACATGCCCAGGCGCTTTGTATGCGCGACGTCCTCCGTGCCAACGTAGCGGGTGCTGTAGCGGCGGTAGGCGACCGCCAGCCCTCGGCTGACCAGTTCCTCGCCGACGTCCCTTCCCGCGCTGCGGCACACGGCCACGGTCCTGCCGTAGCGATCGACGTCCATCGGCATGCAGGTCACCGTCCTACCCTCAACGGCGCGTCCGAGCGCGTCGGCCGCGGTGCGGCCACATGGATTGCGTCGGGATCCTCTCCCGCACAGCTGGTGCAGCTCAGGCGCGTCGATCCCGTACAGGCGTATGCGCGTCGCACCAATCCGCAGCGTATCCCCATCGATCGCCCGCGCCGAACCCACGATAGACGCCAACGCCGCCAGCGCAGCCAACCACGTCAACGCCGAACCTCCCTAGCTCCCTGGAACGGGCCGGCTATAAACCGCTGCCGGGGAACAACAATCCGGGGGAAGCGAAGGTGGTCACGTCGAGGCAGATCACGCGCGGCGTCGTGCGGACGATGAAGGCCATGGACCGCGCGGCCAAGCAAGCGGAGCGGCAGCGGATCGCGCGACAGAACGCGCTGCACAAGCAGGCCGTGCTCGACTCCTCGTCTCGAGCGGCGGCGCAGTACGAGGAGATCATCGAAGCGCTGATCGGCGCTCACCGCGTCGACTTCCGTCGTCGCGACTGGTTCAGGACGGCGACCGCACCGCGCGTCTCTCCACCCGAACGGCGATCAGACGCCGAGGACGCCGCGCAGGAGGAGTTCGACGCCTACACTCCCGGCTGGATGTCCCGGCTGTTCGGGCGGCAGCAGCGGGATCTCGATCGGCTGGGACAACGGGTGATGGAGGCGCGCGGTCTAGACGACGAGGTGCACATCCAGATGGTGCATGCGGCGCATGCCCGCAACGCCGAGATCGAGGCCGCCCAGAGACTCGTCGAACGGCAACCCGATGCGATCGTCGAAGCGCTGGAGCTGCACAGCGACCTCGGTGATCTTCCATTCTCGGTCGAAGGCATGGACACCCTCATCATCGACGATCGCGTCATCGCGGTAGTCGACGGGTTGGATTTGGAGGACATGCCGGAGGAGAGTATCTCGCTTTTAAGGTCCGGCAAGGCGTCCCTCAAGGCCATTCCGGTCGGTAAGCGCATTGAAATGCACCGCGACGCGATATGCTCCGCCGCCGCCCGCGTCGCCATCGAGTGTCTCTCCGTCCTGCCGGTGGACGAGGTGGAAGTGCTCATGCTGACCGACATCTTGGATCGCGGCACTGGGCACATAACTTTCGCCCCGGTCCTGCACCTACGGGTGAGCGTGCAGGCGCTTCAGGTAACCAACATGGCGCGCACCGAGGCGGCCGCCTTCGTGGAGCGACTGGGAGGCCACTACCAGTGGTCGAAGCGCGACGGCTTCCGTGCGCTGAATCCCACCGCGTTTGGCATCGATCTGAACGAGCGACAAACGCTTCCGCGATCTCCGGTTCCCGCCCCCGTACAGCCGAGCGCTTGATTGGCGAACGTGCCGACTTCCGAGCACGCAGGCGCCCGGCTGCCGGGGTTTGCCAAGCCGCGCTCGCGGTGGATGACAGATCGGGCTATGCCCCCCCCTCAGTCATCGCTCGCATGAGGTGACATAAACTGACATGACAACGGGCGCAGAAATAAGTTCGACCATTTGTTTATAGCGAAGATTTGTCATTATTTAAATTCATCAACGACGTCTAACGCAGAGATTGGAACACGATAGATCACGGTCACTTTATGCCACGAAAATTTGTTTAAGTCCTCTACACTGAACAAATAGCACCGAATTGCGGTGCTCAAGTTAAAAGAGGAAATCCCGCTTTGCACCACTTGGAGAAATTTCACTCTCTGCCCACCGCCTGAACGAAAATCGGCTTCCTCGTGGTTCTCGCCCGAAAGCGGACGGGCAGCTTTCCTAAAGAGTTTCGGGCGCCGGTAGGCGTACGAAAGTCCTGGAAGCCCGAACCCGCGGGCCTCAACCGGTGCGCTATGGGGTTTTCAGGTTCAGCCGGGCTAAGCGTCGGGGGCCACGGTGGGCGTGCGCGATGTCGTGGATGCAGACTGTCCGGAGCAGGCCTGCCGGCGGCATGGCGTTGCGGTACTGCCCACCCCTGCCGCGCTCGACCCGGAGCAGCATCCGCTCGCTGTCGGTGTCGCGCACCTTCAGCGCTGTCACCTCCGACGCGCGCAGGCCCGAGCCGTAGGCGACCGACAGCGCCGCCTGATGCTTGAGGCAGGTGGTGGCCGCCGGTAGCCGCGCCACCTCGTCCTGGCTCAGCACCACGGGCAGCTTGCGGGCGTGCCCCGTGCGGACAAGCCGACGTGCCAGGTCCGGCCGGTCGAGCGCCTGGGTGAAGAAGAACCGCAGCGCCGACACCATGCTGTTCATGGTCGGCACCGGCACCCCCAGGTCGCGCTGCTCGACCGGGAAGCGACGCACCTCCTCGGCCGTCGCCGTGTCGGGTGGACGCCCCAGAAACGTGGCGAACCGGCCGACGTCGCGAATGTAGTTGCGCTGCGTCTCGCGGCCGAACCGACGCATCTGCAACTCGTCGATGAGGCGTTGACGCAACGGGCTGACGGCGATGGGAATGAGGGTCGTCATGGTGGGGCTCCTTCTGGTGGAGCCCCGATGCTCTGCCTGTGACGAGTAGCGCTCAACCGACGCGCTAAACCAGCGACGTCACCTCAACCTCGCCCCGCACGACCATCCCGCGGAGCGGGTTCGTGCTTCCACCACAATCGGACATTGCCCCCTCCCCGTACGAGGGTCCGAGCCGCCTCAAGGGAAGGCCGATGGAGCGGGTGAATGGAACACGCCACAAGCGTACATTCCTGAAGGCAAATGTCTGAGGGAGAATGGCCGCTTACGCCCACAACCGGAATAGATGTGACCGCAACACCTCCGACGGGGGGGGGG